>DNXT01000387.1 GCA_003505795.1 Lysobacteraceae bacterium
GCGCGCAGCAGCGGCCCTGCGGGATTGGAGCGGCAGGGCCCCGGCCGGCGCTGCGCAGCGGTCAGGCGCTGCGCCATGCAACGCCCCCGACGGCCCGGCGCCAACACGACCTGCCCCCGGGGACTGACGACACGCCCTGGATCCGCGGGCAGGAAGCGGGCCTGGCCGGTGCGCGCGCGTGCTTGTCCGGAGCGGCACGCGCGGGGCAGTATCGCCGCATGACCCGAATCGCCGCCTGGATCGCCGTGTCCGTTCTCTGCCTGCCCGTTTCCGGCTGCGCCACGCCATCGGAATCTGCCGGTCCGTCGCCGGTGCGCCTCAACCAGCTCGGCTATCTGCCGGGATCGAGCAAGGTCGCGGTGATCGACATGGCCGGCGCCGAACAGGGCCGATCCTTCAGCGTGGAGGACGCCCGGGGCCGCAAGGTCTTCGAAGGACCGCTGCAGCCGGCGCGCGAGTGGGCGCCGGCGGGACGCGGGGCGCAGCTGGCCGACTTCAGCGCGCTGCGCAGGAAGGGCGTGTATCGCCTGCGGGTGGAAGGGTTGCCGGAATCGGATCCGTTCCCGGTCGACGCCAAGGCCTACCTGCCGCTGCTCGAGGCGTCGCTGAAGGCGTTCTACCTCAACCGCGCCAGCACCGCGATCACGCCGCGCTACGCCGGTGCGTACGCGCGCGCGGCGGGGCATCCGGACACCGACGTGCGCATCCACGCCTCGGCCGCGTCGGCCGGCCGCCCCGAGGGCAGCTCGATCTCCGTGCCGAAGGGCTGGTACGACGCCGGCGACTACAACAAGTACATCGTCAATTCCGGGATCAGCACCTATACGCTGCTGGCCGCGTACGAGCACTATCCGAAGCTGCTCGACACCGTGCGCAGCGGCATCCCCGACCACGCGGCGGGCGTGCCGGACATCCTGCAGGAGGCCTGGTGGAACCTGCAGTGGATGCTGGCGATGCAGGACCCGGCCGACGGCGGCGTCTACCACAAGCTTACCGACCGCCGGTTCGACGCCATCGTGATGCCCGACCAGGCGCACCAGCAGCGCTACGTGGTGATGAAGACCACCGCGGCCACGCTGGATTTCGCCGCGGTGATGGCCGCCGCCAGCCGCGTCTACGCTCCGTTCGAACGGCAGTATCCGGGCCAGCCGGCGCGCATGCTCGCCGCCGCCCGCGCCGCATGGGACTGGGCGCAGCGGCATCCGCAGGCGATCTACCGGCAACCGGAGGACATACGCACCGGCGGCTACGACGACAGCGACATCGGCGACGAGTTCGCCTGGGCGGCGGCGGAACTGCATGTCGCCACCGGCGAGGACGGCTTCTACGACGCGATGGTCGCGCGCGACGTCGGCGCCAGCGTTCCGTCCTGGGCCAGCGTCGGCGGCCTGGCATGGATGACGCTCGCGCAGAACCCGCAACGGCTCGGCGCGCATGCCGACCGGGCGCGCATCCGCCGCGAGATCGACGGCCTGGCGGCGCGGCTGGCCGACGAGTGGCGGCAGTCGCCATGGCGGGTGGCGATGGCCGCCGGCGATTTCGGCTGGGGCAGCAACTCGGTGGCGCTGAACCAGGCGATGATGCTGCTGCAGGGCTATCGCCTGAGCGCGCGCGGCGAGTACCTGCAGGCGGCGCAGTCGCAGCTGGACTACGTCCTGGGGCGCAACCCGCTGGGCATGTCCTACGTCACCGGGATCGGCGCGCGCTCGCCGCTGCACATCCACCACCGCATCTCCGAGGCCGACGGCATCGTGGCGCCGGTGCCGGGACTGCTGGCCGGCGGCCCCAATCCGGGCCAGCAGGACGCCGCGGACTGCAAGGCGGCCTATCCCTCGGCGCTGCCGGCGTTGTCGTACCTGGACGACGCCTGCAGCTACGCCAGCAACGAGGTGGCGATCAACTGGAACGCCCCGCTGGTCTACGTCGGCGCCGCGATCCAGGCGCTGAGCGGCGACGCCGCGCGGTAGTCGCCCGGCAGGAGGCGGTCAGGCCCGGCGGCGGGGAGCGACCGGGGCATGCAATGCCATCAATTCGACGATCCAGTCGATGAATGCACGCAGCTTGGCGCTGACATGGCGGTTTGGCGGATAGGCCACGTACAGCGGCATCGGATCGAAGCGCCATTCCCCGAACAGCGGCAGCAGCTCGCCGCTCGCCCGATGCGCCCTGGCCATGTAGTCCGGCAGCCACAGCACGCCGAGGCCGGCCAGGCCCGCGGCGAGATAGGCGTTGCCGTCGTCGACCGCGAAGACGTAGCGGCCCTGGACCTCGATGCGTTCGCCGCCGCGGTGCATGGCGTAGGGGAAGGTCCGGCCGTTGCGCGACCACAGGTAGCCGACGATGCGGTGATGCGTGTCTTCCAGTTCCTGCGGATGCGCGGGCGTGCCGGCGCGCTCCAGATAGCCCGGCGCCGCGTAGGCCCCGAGCTGCAGGTCGCCGACGTGGCGCGCGATCAGCGACCGGTCGGCGATGGTGCCGCCGCGGACCACGCAGTCCACGTTCTCGCCGATCAGGTCCACCTGGCGGTCGCTCACGCCGATGTCGAGCTGGATGTCGGGATGGCGCGTGTGGAAGGCCGGCAGCGCCGGCACCAGGATCATGCGCGCCAGCGGGCTCGGCACGTCCACCCGCAGCCTGCCCCGGGGCGACGCCGAGGCGCTGGACAGGCTGGTCTCGGCATCGTCCATGTCCGCCAGCAGGCGCACCACGCGCTCGTAGTAGGCCGCGCCGTCGGCGGTGACGTTGACCTTGCGGGTGGTGCGGTTGAGCAGCTTGACCCGCAGCCGCGCCTCCAGCTGCTGTACCAGCTGGGTCACGCTGGTCTTGCTCATGTGCAGCGTGTCGGCGGCCTTGGTGAAGCTGCGGGTCTCCACCACGCGCGCGAACGCCTGCATCGCATCGAAGCGGTCCATCGGGCCAGGTCATCGTTTGGATTGTTTGCATTCTACAAACAGTGATGGCTGGAGCTGCCCGTTTATCCGGCCGGCCGCGCGCACCTACAGTCGTCGCATCGCCGGTGGCATCCGCCCTGGCAATCATCGATGGAGAAGACAATGGCAACGCGCGACGTGGTTTTCCCGCCTGGGCGGCAGGCGCTGTACGAGAAGAACCGCTATTCGCCGGCGATCCGGTCCGGGGGTTTCCTGTTCGTTTCCGGGCAGGTGGGCAGCCGCGCGGACGGCTCGCCCGAACCGGAACTGGAGGCGCAGGTGCGGCTGGCGTTCGACAACTTGAACGCGATCCTGGCCGCGGCCGGGTGCACGTTCGCCGACGTGGTCGACGTCACCGTCTTCATCGTCGATCCCGAGGCGAAGTTCGAGACGATCTGGAACGTGGCGGCGGAGTACTGGGGCGATGCGCCGTACCCGACGCTGACCGGCATCGGCGTGACCTGGCTGTACGGCTTCCAGTTCGAGATCAAGGCGATCGCGAAGCTGCCCGGGGCCGAAGCGGCCTGACCCCGCGGCGGCCTTGATCGAGGCACGCGGCGGCCGCGCCGCGTATCCTAGGGGCCCCATGCATGGCGGCAGTGCCGCGCCATGCGGGCGTCCCCCCAACGCCGCCAGAGGATTTCCTTGCCCGCCACGCCTGCCGCCGTCGCGCCGCACTACAAAACGCTTTCCGCCCGCCGCGCCGACCTGCTGGTGCATGCGGCGGGACTGCTGCTGTCCATCGTCGGCGGCGCCCTGCTGGTATGGCGCGCGCTGGCCAACCAGGCCCTGGTGTGGGCGACCTGCGTGTATGCGCTGGGCCTGCTGACGATGTTCGCCTGCTCGGCGGCGTACAACTTCGCGCCGCCGCAGCGCCAGCCGGTGCTGCGCAAGCTGGACCATGCCGGCATCTTCGTGATGATCGCCGGCTCCTACACCCCGTTCCTGGTGCTGGGCCTGTCCGGCGCCTGGGTATGGTCGATGACCCTGGCGGTATGGGGCGTGGCGCTGTTCGGCGTGTTCGCCAAGCTGTTCCTGCCAGGACTGGGCAAGGGCTTCTGGGTGGCGATCTACCTGCTGCTGGGCTGGGCCGGGATGGTGGCGATCAAGCCGATCATGGCCGGCCTGGACAGCGCGGTGCTGTGGCTGATCGCGGCCGGCGGGCTGATCTACACCGTGGGCGTGGGCTTCTACGTGCGCAAGTCGATGGTCTACAACCGGGCGCTGTGGCATGCCCACGTGCTGGGCGGCGCGGTGGCGCACTGGGCGGCGATCTGGCTGTGCCTGCGGCCGTTGCCGTCGGCATAGGCGCCTATCTACGCCTTGGCCTTCCGCTGTCAGTCAATGTGCTGATGCTCGTAGATTAGCCACGGGGGCATATCGTTCTTCTGTACTGGTGGCTCTATATCATAAGTGCCATTCTTTAAAACGTCTTTCGCAAGCGGAGCATGTTGTTCCAATGTTTCAATTTATGGGTCTTCCGTCTCTATGATTGTCGTAGATCGTGCAAGTTTCTGATCGCTTTTCCGAGATGCAAGGTGGCTGTACTGTTGTCTCGTTCAATTATCCGTGCCTTAAGTGCCAGACATTCTTCTCGATTGAAAAGTGAAAGTTTGTTTTTTGCGATGTTGATTATATCTGTGTTTGCACTGGGCGGCGTGGTGATGAATCTCTGGTTGGTCTGCAAAATTATGTGATCTGGCTTTTCCAGAGAGATTACATTCATGTCCGGCTGGGCCGCGGTATGTGCGTAGAATACACGGCGATAGATGAGCGAAAGCACGGATGCCATGTTTATTGAAAATGAATCGCCAAAAATAGCGACTTTTCTGTTAATCGGTGCATTCTTGTTCTCAAAGATCCATACTCTTCCATGATTCGGGATTCCATTGTCGAACACCAGGTTGCTTGCGCGCGGATTATCCTTCAAGAAGAAGCTGCTTCCGGTTCTCTTGGGCGTGGACTTGTTGCCAAGGTCTCCCTCGTAATTTCGAGGCACGTAGGAGAGATTATTCAGCGCGTCTGTTGGCGTGCCGAGGCGGTTGGCAATGATTCCGGCGGCAAGGCAGGCTCCCTGATCTGTCCAGTGCGTATCTAAAGGGGAATATGAGGTATTCCATGATTCTTTCAATTCGTCAATCGGGTAAATTACCGATGACGCGGAAGGAAGTTGGAGGAGTTGATCTATCGGTGTGAGATCTGCGCGTTGATGTGGGTAGAGAAATGGTACGATCTCTTCCTTGGCCGGCGCGATCAGGAATATCGTTTCTTTGATGCTTTCCAAAGAAAGAAAGTTGTTCCAGTCCGACAATTCTTCGTCGGACAATAATCTTTTCCCGGTATATTGGTCGACGCTGCGGTTGCTGTCGTTTTCCAGAAAACGCCAGCCGCCGATTCCCTCGATGTATTCCACTATGTGTTGTTCCTTCTGCTTCTCTGGTTTTTAAATTCAATCGAGACGCGTGCCGAAGATGCGGTCGCCGGCATCGCCCAGGCCCGGCAGGATGTAGCCCTTGTCGTTGAGGCGGTCGTCGATCGCGGCGGTATAGACCTCCACGTCCGGATGCGTGGCCTCCAGCGCCTTCAGGCCTTCCGGCGCGGCGACCAGGAAGATGCCCTTGATGCGGCGTGCGCCGGCGCGCTTGAGCATGTCAATGGTGGCGATCAGGGTGCCGCCGGTGGCCAGCATCGGGTCCAGGATCAGTGCGTCGCGCTCCTCCAGGCGGCCGGTCAGGCGCTCGAAGTACGGCACCGGCTGCAGGGTCTCCTCGTCGCGTTGCAGGCCGACCACGCTGACCCGCGCGGCCGGGATCAGGGCGAGCACGCCCGGCAGCATGCCCAGGCCGGCGCGCAGGATCGGCACCAGGGTGATCTTGGCGCCGGCGATGCGCTGCACCCGCACCGGACCGGCCCAGCCGGGCTGCACGTGCGGCTCGGTCTCGAGGTTGGTGGTCGCCTCGTAGGCCAGCAGCGTGCCCAGCTCGGTCACCAGCTCGCGGAAGCCCTTGGTGCTCAGTTCGGCATCGCGCAACAGGCCGATCTTGTGCTGGACGAGCGGGTGGAGGACTTCGACGATCTTCATGCGGCGGCTTCTTGCGGCGGGGACGCCACAGTTTGCCCGCGGCGCGGCAGCGTCGCCAGGGCCAATCGGGCGCGGCGCTGTCACCGGCATGAAACCTGGCGGAAATATGTTGCCTACCCATTCTTTACGCGAATGGGGAAAACGGCAGTGCACACCAAGAATCCTTTGTTCCTGGCCATCTCGATGACCGTGGCGTCGGCGGCCTGGCCGCAGCAGGCGCACGCGCAGGCGGATGGCGTGGGCGCCGGCGCGGCGATGGCCGCGGCCACCGAGATGGACCGCATCGAGGTGCGTCCGCAGCTCGAGGCGCAGGCCAGGGCGGTGGATCTGAAGCGCGAGTCCGATGCGATCCTGGACGCGGTCTCGGCCGACGAAGTGGGCGACTACCCCGACCAGAACGTGGCCGAGTCGCTGCAGCGCCTGCCCGGCGTGAGCGTCACCCGCGACCAGGGCGAGGGCCGCTTCGTGGTGGTGCGCGGCCTGGACGCTGCGCTCAACAGCGTCAGCGTCGACGGCATCGCGATCGGCACCCCGGAAAGCGACAACCGCGCCGCGCCGATGGACGTGATCCCGTCCGAATCGACCGAACGGCTGAAGGTGGTCAAGTCGCCGACCCCGGACATGCCCGGCGATTCGATCGGCGGCGCGATCCTGGTCGAATCGGCCTCGGCGTTCGACCGCGACGGGCGCAGCATCCGCGCCAAGCTCGAGGCCAACCACCAGCAGCTCAGCGACAAGACCAGCCCCAAGGCCTCGTTCAACTACAGCGACCTGTTCGCCGACGACACGTTCGGCATCGCGCTGGGCGTGAACTACCAGGACCGCGAGTTCCAGTCCGACAACACCGAGGGCGAGTACGACGCGCTCGACAACGGCGACATGTTCATGGTCCAGCAGCAGCGCCGCAAGTACTACATCGAGCGCAAGCGGATCGGCGCCAACCTCAACCTGGACTGGCGCCCCGACGGGGACAACCGCTATTACCTGCGCACGCTGTTCAGCGATTTCCAGGACGCCGAGACCCGCCAGAACACCGTCATCGACTTCGATCCCGACGACGTGGCCGATAACGGCGACGGCACCTACTCGGCGCCGGTGGACGACCTCGGCAAGCGGGTGCGCTACCGCACCAAGAAGCAGAACACGCTGGCCGCCAGCTTCGGTGGCGAGAACCGCCTGGATGGCGCGGTGATCGACTACCAGGTCGGCTACACCAAGACCGAGGAGCGGGTGAACGACGAGAAGGAGGCGCGCTTCAAGCTGGACAAAGGCGTGCGCAGCGGCCTGGAGGCGACCATCGACCAGAACCCCGGCATGCCGGAGATCGACTTCTCCAACGCCGGCTGGACCGGCAACGACAACTACGGCTTCAGCAAGTGGGTGCTGTCGCCGGGCAGCACCGACGACAAGGAAAAGAGCGCCAAGGTCAACGTCCGCTTCGATGGCGAGAACGTCAGCTACAAGTTCGGCCTGCTGGGCCGGTGGCGCGACCGCAGCGTCGACAAGAACGAGGTCGAGCTGTCGGAAGGCCCGGACGTCGACCTGGCCGACTGGACCGTCGCGGCGCCGGCGCACCGCCGCAACAGCCTGGGCGAGGTGTTGAGCTCCTCGGCGATGCGCGCGTACTGGGCGGCGTATGGCGATCTCTTCAGTGCCGACGACGGCGACGCCGGCGGCAATGCCGTCAGCCTGCTGTCCGAGGACTACGTGTCCAAGGAAGACATCCTGGCCGCCTACGCGATGGGCACCTGGGACGTCGGCGCGCTGCGCGTCGTCGCCGGCGTGCGCGTGGAGAACACCCGTTTCACGGCCACCGGCAACCAGGTGGAGGTGGCCGACGACGGCGAAACGTTCACCGCCAGCCCGCTCGAGGCCGGCAGCAGCTACACCAACGTGCTGCCAGGCCTGCACCTGCGCTGGGACAGCGGCAACGACTGGCTGCTGCGCGCGGCCGTCAACAAGACCGTGTCGCGCCCGGGTTTCGGCCAGATCGCCCCGCACGCGACCATCGACAACGACGACGAGGAAGTCGAGCTCGGCAACCCGAACCTGGATCCGTACGAGTCGACCAACGTCGACCTGTCGTTCGAGAAGTACCTCGGCAAGAGCGGCATCGTGTCGCTGGGCCTGTTCCAGAAATCGATCGACGGCTACATCGTCGACACCGTGGTCGACAACGATCCGGCCTACGCCGGCTACGACGTCAGCATGGCGATCAACGGCAAGGACGCCAAGGTCTACGGCGCCGAGTTCAACTGGCAGCAGCAGTTCGACTTCCTGCCGGAAGGCTGGAACGGCCTGCTCGCCGGCGTCAGCGGCACCTGGCTGCACACCGAGTTCGATCCGGGCCTGGAAGACCGCGGCGACGACGACTTCACCCTGCCGCGCGCGTCCAGGAACGTCTACACCGCCTTCCTCGGCTACGAGAAGAACGGCTTCTCGACCCGGCTCTCGGCGGTGTACCGCAGCGAGTACCTGGACGAGATCGGCAAGTCGCGCGACTACGACATCTACGTCGCGCCCAACACCCAGCTCGACTTCAGTTTCGACTACCAGGTCAGCGACAACGTGCAGCTGTACTTCGACGCCTCCAACCTGCTCGACAAGCCGCTGGAGCGCTACCAGGGCACGCGCTCGCACACCCAGCAGTATGAGGAGTATGGCCGCAGCTACGCCGTCGGCATCCGGGTGAAGCTGTGATGGCGGTTGCGACGACGATGCGTCTGGGCGCACTGGCCCTGGCCGTCGGCCTGCTCGGTGGCTGCGGCAAGGCGGTGCAGGCCGACGCCGTGCCGGCGGCGGATGCCGCAGCGGACCGCGAACCGGACGAGAAGGGTGAGAAGGATCCGCTGCTGAGCGAGGCCAGGGTGCCGCACGTGGAGGTGGCCGAGGCCTTCGTCACCGCATCCACGCCGGCCGACAACCTGGACTCGCCGGCCAGCTGGACCGCGCCGGACGGCAAGCGCTGGGTCATCGCCACCGCCAAGAAGAGCGGCGGGCTGGTGGTGTTCGACGGCGACGACGGCGAGCGCCTGCGCACGGTCGGCGGCAAGGGCGCGGCGCCGGGGCAGATGGACCGCCCCAACGGCATCGCCGTCGTCGGTGACCTGGCGCTGGTGGTGGAGCGCGACAACCATCGCGTGCAGGCGTTCTCGCTGCCGGACTTCACCTCCGTCGCGGTGTTCGGCGCCGACGACCTGAAGCAGCCGTACGGCCTGTGGGCGCACGGGAAGGACGGCGGCATCGAGGTCATCGTCAGCGACAACTACATGCTCGGCGCCGACCAGGAGACCGTGCCGGCGCTGGCCGAGCTGGGCCAGCGCTTCCGCCGCTACCAGCTGCGCCCGGACGGCAACGGCTGGGCCGCGACCCTGGTGCAGGCCTTCGGCGACACCACCGAGGCCGGCGCGATCCGCATCGCCGAATCGGTGTACGGCGACGCCGACAACGACCGCCTGCTGCTGGCCGAGGAGGACGTGGCGACCGGCACCCGCCTGCGCGAGTACGGCCTGGCCGACGGCAGCTACCGTGGACGCGATATCGGCGCCGGCCTGTACAAGGCCCAGGCCGAGGGCATCGCGCTGCTGGCCTGCGCGGACGGCAGTGGCTACTGGATCGGCACCGACCAGTTCAAGGACCGCAGCGTGTTCCACGTGTTCGACCGCAGGACGCTCGCGCATGTCGGCGCGTTCGCCGGCAAGGTCACCGCCAACACCGACGGCGTGTGGATGGACGCACGCGGCGACGCGCGCTTCCCGCAGGGCGTGTTCTACGCGCTGCACGACGACCAGGCAGTGGCGGCGTTCGACTGGCGCGACGTCGCGCGCAGCCTGCAGCTGGCGGAGTGCGCACGATGAGTTCGATGGCACTGTCCCGGGGACGGGGACGGGGACGGGGACGGGGATGGGGATGGGGCGCGATGCTGCTGCTGGCGCTGGTACCGGCGATGGCCGCTGCCGCGCCGGCGGCCGAGCCCAACACGCAGGTGCCGACGGGAAGCCGGCACTACGCCGCGACCGGCTTTCCCGACCGCATCGTCGCCTCGCCGGCGCAGGACGCCGCGCACGGTTTCGCGGTGGCCTGGCGTACCGACGCGTCGGTGGAGAAGCCGCTCCTGGAACTGGTCGCGGCCGGCGACTCGCCGGACCTGGGCGCGCCGCGCCGGATCGTCGCCGCCACCACCACGCTGCGCAGCGAGAACGGCCTGTCGCACCACCACCGCGCCGACATCGATGCGCTGCAGCCGGATACGCTGTACGCCTACCGCGTGCAGGGCAGGGACACCTGGGGTGGCTGGAACCATTTCCGCACCGCCGCCGCGGCGGGCACGCCGCTGACGCTGCTGTACTTCGGCGATACCCAGAACAAGAACCTGAGCCTGGTATCGCGGGTGATCCGCCAGGGCTGGCGCAGCGCGCCCGATGCGCGGCTGGCGCTGTTCGCCGGCGACCTGGTCAGCGGCGGCGACGGCCAGGACGACAGCGAGTGGGCCGAATGGTTCGAGGCCGGGCGCTGGCTGCTGGAAGGCACGGCGGTGGCGCCGGCGCCGGGCAACCACGAGTATTTCGAGGAGTTCGAGGACACCCCGCAGGAACGGCGCGTGCTCGGCGGCCATTGGCCGGTGACCTTCGCGCTGCCGCGCAACGGGCCCCCGGAGACCGCCGGGACCAGCTATTGGTTCGACTACCAGGACGTACGCGTGGCGGTGATCGACGGCACCTCGGTGCTGGACCTGGGCACCGGCCAGGCGCAGGCCGCCTGGCTGGACCGGGTGCTGGCCGGCAACCCGCATCCGTGGTCGATCGTGCTGGTCCACCAGCCGTTCTATTCGCCGCGCGCCGAGCGCGACAACGCCCGGCTGGTCGAGCAGGTGCTGCCGGTGATCCGCAGGCACAGGGTCGACCTGGTGCTGCAGGGCCACGACCACACCTATGGCCGCCGCGGCGACGGCGACAACGCGGCCACGCCGGTGTTCATCGTCTCGGTGGCCGGGCCCAAGCAGTACCGGCTGTCCGACCATGCGCGCAGGACGATGCGGCCGGTGGGCGAGGACACGCAGCTGTACCAGGTGCTGAAGATCGACCCCCAGCGCCTGCGCTACGAATCGCGCACCGCGACCGGGCGCCTGTACGACGCGTTCGAGCTGGTGCGCGAGGACGGGGCCAAGCGCCTGGTCGAGCACGCCGACGGCCGCATCGCGCCACGCGACTGCGCGCGTGCGATCTCGCCGAAGGGGCGCGAAGACCGCTGCTGGGAATAGGGCCGGCCGCTGCGGGAGGAACTCCGGTCCCGACGCTTTCCCGATGAACCCGTCGGGACCGGAGCCCCTCCCGCGACGGCCGGGCGTGCCGATCGAAACCTTCCATACCGAATCCCGAGGAGATGCCAATGAACGCGCCGCCAGCCCTGGGTCCGTTGCTGCTGGCCCTGTCGTTCGCCATGCCGGCAGCGATGGCCACCGACTTCGTCCGCAATCCGCTGCTCGCCGCGCAGCCCCAGGATGCGCCCGCCGAAGTGAATCTGGCTGTCGAGATCCCGGCCGGCAGCTTCACCAAGTACGAGACCAGCGAGGACGGTTTGGTGTTCGTCGACCGCTTCCAGTCGATGCCGGTGGCGTATCCGGCCAACTACGGCTCGCTGCCGAGCAGCCTGGCCGGCGACGGCGATCCGCTCGACGCGCTGGTGCTGACCCGCGAGCCGCTGCATCCGGGCGTGCTGATCCGGTTCCGGCCGATCGGCGTGCTGCGCATGGTCGACAACGGCGAGCACGACGAGAAGATCGTCGGCGTGCCGACCGACAGGATCGACCCGACCTACGCCGGCATCCGCGATCTGGCCGACCTGCCGGAGATCGAACGCCAGCGCATCGAGGCGTTCTTCCGCGTCTACAAGGACCTGCCGGCCGGCCGCAATCCGGTAGAGCTACACGGCTGGGGCGACGCCGCCGAGGCCAGGAAGGTCATCGCCGAAGCGCTGGCGCGGTTCGCGCGGCCGCGCTGAGCCAGGCCGGCCCCTGCGTCGGTGGGCAGCGTCGCCAAGTGCCCCTCATCCGGCGCTGCGCGCCACCTTCTCCCGCGCGCGGAAGAAGGGTGGATATCTTCGGCCCCGCGAGGGGAACTCTTGGTGCTTCTCCCGTGCGCGGGAGAAGGGAGAACTCCGGCCGGATCCCATCTGGCATTTGTACGTGACCCGCATGGACGGTCAGGACCGCAACCGGCCTGCCGAGGAGCCGTGGCTGTCCCTTCCCCCGCTTGCGG
>DNXT01000385.1 GCA_003505795.1 Lysobacteraceae bacterium
CTCGGTGCCGGCGTCTACCGTCTGCGCGTGCATGGGCCGAACGGTTTCCTGCGCGAGTTCGCCGGCGATGCCGGCGGGGATGTTGCGCAGGTCGAGTCGCGCTACGAGGCCGAACCGGGCGTGCTGGTGCTGCGCCTAGGCAACGCCGGCGAGCGCACCTGCGAGCTGGAAGTGGCGGCGCTGGACTACGCGGCGCCGGAGCCGCCGCTGCGGCTGTCGCTGGCGCCGCGGCAATGGCACGAGCTGCGGCTGCCGCTGGCGGCCAGCGACCACTGGTACGACCTCCAGGTCCGGATGCCCGGCAGCGGTTTCCGGCGCCGTCTCGCCGGCCACCTGGAAACCGGCCGGCCGAGCCGCAGCGATCCGGCGATCGGGCGCGCCTGAGCCGGTTCGCGACGGCCGCGGGCCGGGAAACGGCCGGAGCGGGTATCATGCCGCTCCGTTTCCGCCGCCGTCGGGCGGGGACGTTCCGCCCCCATGGAAACAGCTGCATGCGCATCCTGCTTGCCCGCCACGGCGAAACGCCGTGGAACGCCGAAGGCCGCTACCAGGGCCAGATCGACATCCCGCTTTCGCCGCTTGGCGAATCCCAGGCCAGGGCCCTGGGCGAGCGCCTGAAGGACGTGCAGATCGCACGCGCGGTGGCGTCGCCGCTGGCGCGCGCGCAGAGCACCGCGCGCCTCGCGCTCGGGCCTGCGCGGGAATCGATGCTGCAGACCGATGCGGACATCCAGGAGATCGCCCACGGCGAATGGGAAGGCCTGCTCGCCAGCGAGATCCACGACAAGGATCCGGCGCGCCTGCGCGCCTGGCGCGAGGAACCGGACACGGTGCTGATGCCCGGCGGCGAGTCGCTGCGCCAGGTACTGGACCGCAGCTGGCGCGGCCTGGTCCGCGCCGGCGAAGGACTGGGCCCGGCGGACACGCTGCTGGTGGTCGCGCACGACGCGGTCAACCGGGTGGTCCTGTGCAAGGTGCTGGGGATCCCGCTGTCGCGGCTGTGGACCTTCCGGCAGGCGCCGACCACGTTGAACCTGCTCGAGGGCGACGACGTGGAGTCGCTGGAAGTGGTGCGCCTCAACGACTGCGCCCACCACACCCCGTTCTTCGGCGAAGCCAAGCACCGCGCACTGTAGGCGGGCGACGCCACACGGAGGTGGCCGATGGGCTGGAAGACGTCCTGGTTCGGGTCCGTAAGCCCGACGCGCGGCGCGGTGCTGCGGGTGGTCGCGACATTCGCGTTGCTCGGCCTGGTGCTGCCGGGGCTGCTCGTCGACTTCGTGCCGGCCGCGTTCCTGCGCGGTCGCGCGCTGGCGATCGCGCGTGCGTGCCCGGTGTGGCGGGCACGGCATGGCTGGTGCGCGACGCACGCCGCAACGGCCGGATGGCGGCGATCACCGGCAGGGGCGGCCGTACGCCGGCGTGGTGCTGTGCGCGATGCCGCTGATGCTGTCCGGCCTCGGCTGGATCGTGCTGGCCAAGAGCCTGCCGTGGGCGCTGGCGCGGACGTTCGGCACCCCGTTCGAAGAGCGCCACCTGATGCACGCGTACTACCGGTCCGCCCGGCGCGCCTGCCGCTACCGCCTGCGGGGCGGACCGCTGGAACACGCGTTCCCGGGCTACCTGTGCATCGCCGAGGACTTCAATTGCCGCCATCCCGGGCAGGACGTCGCGGTGCTGCTGTTCGGCCGGCGGTCCGTGCTGGGCACCAGCGTCCAAGAAATCCACTCGACGCGATGAGGCGCTGCGTCGCGGCGTGACCGCCCCCCGGCCGCGCGGCGTGGCGTCGATTGCGGCAGGTTGTCGCGGCAGGCTGGACCATGCCCGCCGGCCGCGCCGTGCCGCCGGTCCGATCGATTCGCAGCCCTGTCGCCTGCGCCTGTGCTGGATTACCATTCGGCGCATCGGACGGCCCTGCGGCATCCGTTCCCTCCGGCGCTCCGCAACCGTCCTGTCCGCATGCCTCACTTCATTTTTCCGCCGTGAACGCCGACGCCTCGTCGCGTGGGCTCGCCTTCGTGCGCCGCATCTATCCGATGCGCAATCTCGGCGTGCTGCTGCTGGCGCTGCCGTATGTCTCGGTACTGTCCGAACAGCATGCCGCCGGATGGCTGTGGGCGCTGGTGGTGCTGAACGTGCTGGTGTGGCCGCACGTGGCCTTCCTGCTCGCCCGCGCGGCGCGCGATCCGATGCGGGCCGAGTTCCGCAACCTGGTGCTCGACGCGGCGTTCGGCGGCTTCTGGATCGCCGCCTCGCAGGTGAGCCTGGTGCCGGCGGCGGCGATGCTCAGCATCCTGGCGGCGGACCGGCTGGCCGCGGGCAGCTGGCGCCTGCTCGGGCGCGCGGCCGTGGCGGCCGCGCTGGCGTTCGTGCTGGCCTGGTGGGCGCTGGGATTCCCGCTGCAGCCGCAGGCATCGCTGCGCACGATCGCCTGCTCGTTGCCGACGGTGATGCTCTACATGCTGGCGTTGAGCCATGTCGGCTACCAGCTCGCGCGGCAGATCGCGCGGCAGAACCGCGAACTGGACCGGCTCAGCCTCACCGACGCCGGGGTCGAGCTGCCGAACCGGCGCTTCTTCAACGCGCGTGCCGCGGAGCTGATCGCTTCCGCGCGCGCCAGCGGTGCCGATGCCGCGCTGCTGATGATCGACGTGGACCGCTTCAAGGCAATCAACGACCGCCATGGCCACCAGGCCGGTGACGAAGTGCTGCGCGAGATCGCCCGCCTGCTGCGCGAAGAGGCCGGCGCGAGCGGGTTCCCGGCCCGCACCGGCGGCGACGAGTTCGCGCTGCTGCTGGCCGCGTCGTTGCCCGAAGGCGAGGCGGCGGCGCTGCGGCTGCGCAACGCGGTGGCCGCACTGGCCTTGCCCGGCTACCCGCAGCTGCGGGTCGCGATGAGCGTCGGGGTGGCGATGCTGGGGACGCACCACCGCGGCCTGGAGGACTGGATGGGCGCGGCCGATCGCGCGATGTACGTGGCCAAGGCCGCCGCGCGGGTCGGGATCTGATTCCGTCCCGAGGGCGGAAGCCGCGATAATGGCGCGGTTTCCCGTACCCGGTGTTCCGTGAACGCGTCCCGATCCCTCTCCGACTGGCTGGCCTACATCGAGCGGCAGCACCCGCAGTCCATCGCGATGGGCCTGGAACGCGTGCGCGAAGTGGTGGGCCGGATGGCGCTGGGCCCGCCGGCGCAGCAGACCATCGTCGTCGCCGGCACCAACGGCAAGGGCTCGACCGTGGCCTTCATCGAGTCGATCGCGCGTGCCGCCGGCTGGAAGACCGGCGCCTACACCTCGCCGCACCTGCTGCGCTACAACGAGCGCGTCCGCATCGACGGCGAAGAGGTCGACGACGCCGCGCTGGTCGCCGCGTTCGAGGCAGTGGAGGCGGCGCGCGGCGAAGTCGCGCTGACCTATTTCGAATACGGCACGCTGGCGGCGCTGCAGCTGTTCCGGCAGGCCGCGCTCGACCTGGCGGTGCTGGAAGTGGGGCTGGGCGGACGCCTGGATGCGGTCAACATCGTCGATGCCGATGTCGCGGTGATCACCACCGTCGACATCGACCACGCCGACTGGCTGGGCGCGGACCGCGAGAGCATCGGTGCCGAGAAGGCCGGGATCATCCGCGCCTGGAAACCGGTGGTGCTGGGCGAGGTCGACTCGCCGTCGAGCGTGCTGCGGCGGGCGTACCTGCTCGGCGCCAATGCGCTGCGCGCCGGCAGCGACTTCTTCCACGAGCCGATCGACGCGCAGCGCTGGCGCTGGCGCGATGTCTCGCTGCGCCTGGAATTGCCGATGCCGGCGCTGCGCGCGCCGGTGCAGCTGGCCAATGCGGCGGCGGCGATCGCGGCGCTGCGCGCGCTGGACC
>DNXT01000390.1 GCA_003505795.1 Lysobacteraceae bacterium
CTGCCGGGCATCGCCGCGGTGGTGCTGGCACCGGACCTGGCCAAGCCGGACCAGGCCTATCCGACCATGATGAAGCTGTTGCCGAGCGGCATCCTCGGCCTGGTGTTCGCGGCGCTGGTGGCGGCGATCGTGGCCTCGCTGGCGTCCAAGATCAATTCGGTGGCGACGATCTTCACCCTCGACTTCTACGCCAAGTCGCGCCCGCAGGCCGACCAGAAGAAGCTGGTGCGGGTCGGCCGAATCGCCGCGTTCGTGGCGGTGGCGCTGGCGATCCTGACCGCCAAGCCGCTGCTGGGCAGCTTCGACCAGGGCTTCCAGTACATCCAGGAGTTCACCGGCTTCTTCACCCCGGGCATCGTGGTGATCTTCATGCTCGGTCTGTTCTGGAAGCGCGCCAACGAGGCCGGCGCGCTGGCCGCGGCGATCGGTTCGTTCGCGCTGTCGATCGCGTTCAAGCTGGCCTGGCCGGAACTGCCGTTCATCGACCGCATTGGCCTGGTGTTCGTGCTGTCGCTGCTGCTGGCGGTGGCGGTGTCGTTGCTGACGCCGGCACTGCCGGCGCGCGACCACATCCGCACCGACGACGTCGGCTACGGCACGCCGATGAGCTTCAATGCCGGCGCGATCGGCGTGGTCGCGATCCTGGCCGCGCTGTACGCGCTGTTCTGGTGACGGTGTCGGCGCCGACCTCGGGGCAAAGGCCAAACGCACCGTTCGCAGCCGAGGGTGATCGGTTCGGATAGCGGTCTGTGGGAGGGACTTCGGTCCCGACGGGGCCCGCCGGCGAAGCGCCGTGACCGAAGTCCCTCCCACAAGGCGCGAACGGATCCCTGGTTCTTCCGCACCCGCTGGATTCAGCGGCCGGGTTCGCGCAGCGGTCCCGGGCTCGGGCGCTTGGTCAGCTTGCGCTGCAGCGAGCGTCGGTGCATGCCGAGCAGACGCGCGGCGGCCGAGACGTTGCCGCCGGTCTCGTGCAGGGCCTGCTGGATGTGTTCCCATTGCAGGCGGCTGAGCGGGGTCATCATCTCCAGCGCCGATTCCTCTTCGTCCGGCTCGGGGGCGTCCTCGTCCTCCTCGCCGATCGCGCGCATGATGGTGGGGATGTTGGCGGGCTTGGGCAGGTAGTCGTCGGCACCGAGCTTGATCGCCTCCACCGCGGTGGCGATGCTGGCGTAGCCGGTGACCAGCAGGATGCGCATGTCGGCGCGGATCGCTCGTAGCGGCTGGATCAGCGACAGGCCCGAGTCGTGGCCGAGCTTGAGGTCGATCAGGGCGAAGTCCGGCAGCGCCTGGCGTGCGGTGGCCAGCGCGCCGGCGGCGTCGCTTGCGGTGAGGGTCTCCACGCCGCGGCGGGCGAGGCTGCGCTGCAGGGTGCGCAGGTAGAGGGTGTCGTCGTCGACCAGCAGGCCGGTCCGGACAGCGCTTGTCATGAGGTTGCCTCCTTCACGGGCAGCGGCAGCCGGAACCCGACCCGCGCCCCGCTGCCCGTGGCGGGCAGCATCCACAATTCTCCCTTCAGCCGTTCGATGGTGGCGTGAGAGAGGGCCAGTCCGACGCCCATGCCGTCCGGCTTGCCGCTGTTGAACAGCGTGCCCGGCAGCATGGCCTTGGATGTGTCGAAGCCGCGGCCGTAGTCGCGCACCTCGCCGTGCAGGTGGTCCTGCTCGATGCGCAGGGTCAGGTCCACCTGCGGGTTGCCGGCGCGCTCGCCGGCATCGGCGGCATTGTTGAGCAGCACCATCAGCAGGTGGCCGATGCCCGGCTCCAGCATCAGCCGCAGCGGGGCGTCGGTGTTGCGCTGCAACTGCACGGTCGGGCGCACCAGGCTCCATTGCTCGAGCACGTCCTGCACCGCGACGGCGCTGTTCAGGTTGCCGTTGTCGGCCGGCGCGGCCAGCGCCAGCACGCGCTCGTGGCACTGCACCAGCAGCTCGCGCACGGTTTCCAGGTCCTCGCGCAGCTCCGGCTGCTCGCACTGGTCGGCGACGTCGTCGACCAGCAGGGTCATGGTCGCCAGCGGGGTGTTCAGTTCGTGCGCCACCGAGGCGGCGTGGGTGGCCAGGGCGACGATGCCCTCGTTGCGGGCGAAGCGTTCGCGCAGGGTGGAGATCTCGCGCTCGCGCTCGCGCAGCGAGAACGCCAGCCGGGTCGAGAACACCAGCACCACCACGGTGGAGATCAAAAAGTTGGCGGCCATGCCCCACATGTGCAGGCTGAGCGCGTCGAAGCCGCCGTGCGGCAGCGGCAGGCCGAACGCGGCGCTGACCGTGTAGCCGAGCACGCAGGCGCTGGCCACGGCCATGCTCCAGCCCAGCGGCAGCGCCAGCGCGGCCAGCGCGATCAGGATCAGGAACAGCGAACCGAACGGATTGGCGATGCCGCCGCTCCAGCCGACCATCCAGGTCAGCACCGTCACGTCGACCAGGATGTGGCCGAACGCGGTGGCGGGGGCGGCCGAGTCGGAATGGGCGACCCGCACCTGGGCGTAGAGGTTGAACAGGGCCAGCGCGAGCACGCCGGACCACAGCGGGAGCTGCGGCAGTTCCAGCCGCATCAGCCCGGTCGCGACCAGGATGGTCGCCGCCTGGCCCGCGGTGGCCAGCCAGCGCAGGCTGCACAGGGTGCGGAGGAACGAAGCGTCGGAGGGGTTCATCGGGTTCACATCGTAGGCGCGGGCGGGGGAGGACGTGTGCGACAAAGCGTCGCACGGCAAGCGTATGGTCGGGCGGCGGCGGGCCACTGTGCCGGCAACGGCAGGGCGGGCGCCTTGATCGAGCGCAAAGACAGGTCCGGAGCGGCGACCAAGGGGTGAGCGTTCAACCCGCTCAGGCTAAAATGCGCCCATGCACGACGCCGTCACCCGCCCCACCGCTCCTGCCGACGCCACCGCCTGGCCGCGCCGGATCACCCGCTCCGTGAGGATCGGCAACGTGACCGTGGGCGGCGGCCATCCGGTGGTGGTGCAGTCGATGACCAACACCGACACCGCCGACGTCGCCGGCAGCGTCAAGCAGGTGGCCGAGCTGTGGCGTGCCGGCTCGGAGATGGTGCGGCTGACCGTCAACAACCCCGAGTCCGCCGCGGCGATCCCGCGGATCGTCGACAAGCTGGCGATGATGGGCATCGAGGTCCCGCTGATCGGCGACTTCCACTACAACGGCCACCAACTGCTCGCCGGCGAGCCGGCCTGCGCCGAGGCGCTGGCCAAGTACCGCATCAACCCGGGCAACGTCGGCTTCGGCAAGAAGAAGGACCTGCAGTTCGGCCAGCTGATCGAGTTCGCGATCAGGTACGGCAAGCCGGTGCGGATCGGCGCCAACTGGGGCTCGCTGGACCAGGCGCTGGCGGCGCAGCTGATGGACGAGAACTCGCGGCGGGAAACGCCGTGGGACGCCGGCCGGGTGCTGCGCGAGGCGCTGATCCGTTCGGCGGTGGACTCGGCCGAGCGCGCGGTGGAGCTGGGCCTGGCGCGCGAGCGCATCGTGCTGTCGGCCAAGGTGTCCGGGGTGCAGGAGCTGATCGCGGTCTACCGCGACATGTCGGCGCGCTGCGACTTCGCCCTGCACCTGGGCCTGACCGAGGCCGGCATCGGCAGCAAGGGCATCGTCGCGTCCAGCGCGGCGCTGGGCGTGCTGCTGCAGGAAGGCATCGGCGACACCATCCGCATCTCGCTGACCCCAGAGCCGGGCCAGCCGCGCACCCAGGAAGTGATCGTCGCCCAGGAGCTGCTGCAGACCACCGGCCAGCGCGCCTTCACCCCGCTGGTCACCGCCTGCCCGGGCTGCGGCCGCACCACCTCGGAGTTCTTCCAGGAACTGGCCAAGGTGGTGCAGAACCACGTCCGCGCGAAGATGCCGGAGTGGAAGGTCAGCCACCCGGGCGCCGAGAACATGACCCTGGCGGTGATGGGCTGCGTGGTCAACGGTCCCGGCGAATCGCGCCACGCCAACATCGGCATCTCGCTGCCGGGCACCGGCGAGGCACCGTCGGCTCCGGTGTTCGTCGACGGCGAGAAGAAGGTCACCCTGCGCGGCGAGAACATCGCCCAGGAGTTCGTGGCGCTGATCGACGACTACGTCGAAACCCGGTATGTCCGCAGCGCCGGCTGAGAGCCCGGCCGGATTCCGCCACTGGCTGCGCGGCAATGCGTGGCGCTTCGTGCTGCTGTTCGCCGCGGTGCTGGTGCCGCTCGGCGTGTTCGCGGCGCTGGCCGACGAAGTGCACGAGCTGGAGGACCTGTTCTTCGACGAGCCGTTGCTGTGGCGGATGCGCGGGCTGGAGTCGCCGGCGCTGGACGGGTTCTTCGTGCTGGTCTCGCGGCTGGGCTACCAGTACGGCGTGATCCCGCTCGACGTGCTGATCGTGCTGGCCCTGCTCGGACTGCGACGCTGGCGCGAGGCCACGTTCGCCGGCTTCGGCTTCGTCGGCTCGGCGCTGTTGAACATGGGGGCCAAGCAGTTCTTCCGGCGCGACCGGCCGAGTCTGTGGGAATCGATCGCGCCGGAGAGCACCTACAGCTTTCCCAGCGGCCACGCCATGGGCTCGATGACCCTGGCCGCGGTGGCGATCGCGCTGGCCTGGCGCACGCGCTGGCGCTGGCCGGTGCTGCTGCTGGCGGCGGCATTCGTCGTCGCGGTCAGCGTCTCGCGCATCTACCTGGGCGTGCACTATCCATCCGACATCCTCGGCGGCTGGTGCGCGGCGCTGGCCTGGGTCACCGGCGTCTACCTGGTGCTGTTCCGTCGCCATCGCCGGCCGTGGCGCCGCCACCGCCAGGCAGGGTTGCCTCCGCAGGCGTGACGCAGCGCCGCCGCCGGACATCACCGGGCAGGGGCGATCGCGCCAGATTCCCGGGCGGATTCGCCGATATCGGCCGGCGCGGCTTGAAGGCCCGTGGCGGGATCGCCACGCTTCGTGCATTCCTTGCCGGAGACGCGCCATGCGCATCGCCATCCTCGCCTACGACGGTTGCATGGGCGCCGAGGTGCTCGGCCTGTCGGACGTGCTGCTGGTCGCCAATCGCATCCAGGCGCACCGCGACCCGGCGCAGGCGCCGCCCTTCGCCGTCTCCATCGTCGGCGCACGCGCCGGCGCAGTGCGCCTGGCCGGGGGCGCCGAGCTGTCGGTGCAGGCGCCCGGCCGGTTCGACCTGCTGGTGGTGCCGGCGTTCGACTTCGGCACGGACGCGCCGTTGGAGCAGACGATGCAGCGGTTGCGGGCCGAGCAGGTCTTGATCGCCGAAGCGGCCCGCCATCGCGCGCTGGCGTCGATCTGCACGGGCAGCCTGCTGCTGGCCGAGGCCGGCGTGCTCGACGGCCGGCGCGCCACCACGTCCTGGGCGTTCGCCGAACAGATGGCGGCGCGCTATCCGAAGGTGGAGATCGTGCGCGACGCGATGCTGGTGCGCGACGGCGGCATCGTCACTTCCGGCGCCTTCACCGCCTATGGCGACCTCGCCCTGCAGCTGATCCGCGACCGTGCCGGCGCGAGCCTGGCGCGCGCGGTGGGGCGCTTCAGCCTGATCGATGGCGGACGCGACAGCCAGGCGCCCTACCTGGACCGCCGCCTGTCGGGCAAGCGCCGCGAATCGTTCTCGCGCTCGGTGGCGGCATGGTTCGAGCCGCGCCTGGCCGAGCGCTACAGCCTCGGCGAACTGGCGCGCGCGTTCCATCTTTCCAGCCGCACGTTGCTGCGCCGCTTCGGCGCCGAGACCGGGCGCACGCCGCTGGAACTGCTGCAGGACCTGCGCGTGGAGAAGGCCCGGCGCCTGCTCGAAACCACGACCCTGAGCGTGGCGCAGGTCGCCGAGCAGGTCGGCTACCTGGACGTGGCGACGTTCTCGCGGCTGTTCGCGCGCCGCACCCAGCTCACGCCCGCGGCGTTCCGGCGCAAGTTCCAGCCGCGCGACGCCAAGCTGTTCTAGGGCGGATCGACCTTCAGGCCCTCCTTCTCCCGTCTGCGGGGCCATGGCCCTATTTCGGAGGGAGGGTGGCGCGCAGCGCCGGATGAGGGCGCGGCCTGCGGGCATTGCCTGCGCCTGCGCGGAGGCAGCCCCCATCCGCCCTGCGGGCACCTGCCCCCGCAAGCGGGAGAAGGAAGAAGTGCCCCCGTTTGCGAGAGCCGAAACAT
>DNXT01000022.1 GCA_003505795.1 Lysobacteraceae bacterium
AGCAGACGAGCGCGCCGTTTTCGGCCGGGGCAGGCGCCCGTCCGATGTCCCGCCACCGGAGCGAGCCGGAACGCGCGGTGCGAAGGGGCGGGGACAGGGCGTTCTTGATCCGCCTTCGGCTGCTGCAAAGCGCTCCTTTGGTCGCCTTGATTCTTTGCACGGGCAAGGAAAACGAAATGACCCGCCCCGAAGCAGCCGAAAGCTTTTGCTGTTGCGTTGAGAACCCAAGAAGCAACAACCTTCATCGGCAGCTGGGCCTCGCGCGGCGTCGCGCCAGGCAGCAGGGCTTCCTGTTCCGTTGCGGCGCGGACTGAAGTCCCTCCCGCAGAGAATTCCTTCTTGCCGCAAGCAATCTCGGGAAAGCCTCATCGCGCCGAGGTCGCGCCCACGAAGAGCGGAAACCCCGCCTGCGGGAGTTCCGGGCCGGGAAGCCTCCGGACCGCCCACCTCGCCGCCCCGGTCGCCCCCGCCCCGGCAAACGCGCGACAATACGCGCGCAATGAACGATGCCCTCGACCCCCGCCACATCCGCCGCGCGTTCGCGCGCGCCGCCGGCAGCTACGACGCCGCCGCCGCCCTCCAGCACGAAGTGGAGAAGCGCCTGCTCGAATCGCTCGACTACCTCGACGACACCCTGCCGCAGCTGGTGCTCGATGTCGGCGCCGGCCCCGGCCATGCCGCGGCGGCGATGAAGAAGCGCTGGCCGAAGGCGCAGGTGGTGGCGCTGGACCTGGCCCTGCCGATGCTGCACGAAGCCCGCAAGCAGGCCGGCTGGTGGAAGCCGTTCAGCCGCGTCTGCGCCGACGCGCGCGCGCTGCCGTTCGCCGACGCCAGCGTCGACGTGATCTTCTCCAACCTGTGCCTGCAATGGGTCGAGGACCTGCCGGCGGTGTTCGCCGGGTTCCGTCGCGCGCTCAAGCCCGGCGGCCTGCTGCTGTGCTCCACGTTCGGCCCGGAGACCCTGATCGAGCTGCGCGAGGCCTTCGCCCAGGCCGACGACGCCCCGCATGTCAGCCGCTTCCCGCAGATCGCCCAGTTCGGCGACGCGCTGATGATGTCCGGCTTCCGCGACCCGGTGCTCGACCGCGACCTGTTCACGCTGACCTACGACGACCTGCCGGCGCTGATGCGCGAGCTGCGCGCGATGGGCGCGACCAACGCGCTGAGCGCGCGCCGCAGCACCCTGACCGGGCGCGGGCGGTTTTCCGCTGCCAGCCGCGCCTACGAGCCGATGCGCCGGGCCGACGGCCGCCTGCCGAGTTCCTGGGAAGTGATCTACGCCCATGCCTGGGCGCCGGATCCGGGTGCGCCGATCCGCGAGCGCGGCCACGACATCGCCGCGGTGCCGGTGAACGCGATCCCGATCCGGCGCCGGCCGCGCGCGGACTGAGCGTGCCCGCGGGCGGCCCCGCTGCCCGCGACCGACTAGAATCTCCCCCGACCGCGCTTCTCGCCGCGCCCCCACTGGCAGTCCCCATGATCAAATGGCTCATCGTCGCGCTGTTCATCGCCTCGGCGCTCTACATCCATTACCGCGGCCGCGTGCGCCACCGGCTCGGCCGCCAGCTGCTCGACCACTCCACCTTCATGGCGCCGATCAACGCGCTGATGTACCTGTGCTCGCGCGTGCCGACCACGCCGTTCATCGACCCCGGCAAGGAGTTCCCGGAACTGGCGCCGCTGCGCGCGCAGTGGCCGGCGATCCGCGACGAGGCGATCGCGCTGCAGCAGATGCAGAAGATCCGCGCCGCCGACGGCTACACCGACGTCGGCTTCAACTCGTTCTTCCGCCGCGGCTGGAAGCGCTTCTACCTGAAGTGGTACGGCACCGCGCACCCGTCCGCCGCCGAGCTGTGCCCGCAGACCACCGCGCTGCTGGCCTCGATCCCCACGGTCAAGGCGGCGATGTTCGCCGAGCTGCCGCCGGGCAGCGAACTGCGCCCGCACCGCGACCCGTTCGCCGGCTCGATGCGCCTGCACCTGGGCCTGGCCACGCCCAACGACGACCGCTGCTTCATCGAGGTCGACGGCCAGCGCCACAGCTGGCGCGACGGCGAGTGGACGATGTTCGACGAGACCTACATCCACCACGCCCGCAACGACACCGACCAGGACCGCATCATCCTGTTCTGCGACATCGAGCGGCCGATGCGCTGGCGCTGGGCGCAGGCGCTCAACCGCCTGGTCGGCAAGAGCCTGCTGGCGGCCGGCGCCTCGCCCAACCAGGAAGGCGACAAGACCGGCGGCATCAACCGCCTGTTCCGCTATTTCTACGCGGTGCGGCTCAAGGCCAAGGCGCTGAAGGAGCGCAACAACCCGCTGTACCAGACGCTCAAGTGGGGCATCTTCGCGCTGGTGGTGGTCGGCATCATCCTGCTCTGACGGCCCATATTCCGCTCATGTGCTTATGCAGGAGCGACTTCGGTCGCGATGGAACTTCACCGGAAAGCCCCATCGCGACCGAAGTCGCTCCTACGACGGCGCGTTCAGCGGACACACCCCGGCGCGTGCCTCATGCCCGGTCCGTGCGCGCCAGCGAGCCGCTCATGTCCAGCGTCGCCACCGTGCCCTGCCCCGCGCTCGAGTCGAGGTCCAGCTTCCAGCCCAGGTGCTCGCACAGCCGCGCGATCAGGTCCAGGCCGATCCCGCTGCCTTCGCGGGCATCGCCGCGCGCGATCCGCGCGTAGATCGCGCTGACCTCCTCCGGCTTCATCCCGTGCCCGGGGTCCTCGATGCGGACCACCGCCGGCGCGCCGAGCGAAATCCGGATCGTGCCGCGGTCGCTGTTCTCGATCGCGTTGCGCAGCAGGTTGCCGATCGCCACCTGCATGATCGCCACCGGCGCGAACAGCTCGCACGCCGGCGCTTCGGCGACCTCCAGTTCCAGGTCCTTGTGCACGCTGAGATGGCGATGGTCGGCGACGATGTCCGGCAGCAGCTGGTCCAGCCGCACGTAGTCGCTGCTCCTGGCCAGCCGCGCCGGGTCCTTCGCCAGGACCAGCAGCAGGGTGATCAGTTCCTCCACCGCATCGGCGGTCTGGCGGATGCGCAGCAGCTGGTGGCGTACCGCGGCCGGGGTGCCCTGCTGCTCCAGCGCCAGCTCGCTGGCGCCGCCGATCACGGCGATCGGCGTGCGCAGCTCGTGGCTGGTGCTGTCGATGAACGCGCGCTCGCGTTCGACGAAGCGTTCGTTGCGCTGCAGGTAATCGTTCAACGCCTCGGCGATCACCACCTGTTCGCGGCTGGCGCCCTCCTCCAGGCCGACGTGCTGGCCGGGCCGGTCGGGCCGCAGCGCGTGGATCCGCTCGGCCATGTCGCTGAGCGGCTTCACCACCCGCCCCAGTCCCCACGCCACCAGGATTCCCAGCAGCACGATCGCGACGATGTTGGAACCGAGCATCCACAGGCCCAGGTTGTTCTCGTGCGCCTGCAGTTCGGTGATGTCCAGGGCCAGCACCAGCCGGCGCCCGGCGACGTCCTGCACCAGCAGCACCTTGTCGCGGCCCTGGTACTCGATGCCGTCGTGCACGCCCGGCTCGAGGCGGGCGAACGCCGGCGGCGCCGGCGAGGCATCGTCGTCGCCGTACAGCTGTACGGTCTCGGTGTCCCTCCAGTGGTAGTCCGGATCCTCGGCGCTGCGCTGCACGAAGTGGTCCAGCTCGGACTTGAGCAGCGACCGCCAGGTCAGCTGCTCGGCCTGCTCGTTGACGATGTAGCCGTGCACGAACACCGCCAGCGACAGCAGCGCGGCATACAGCACCAGCCACAGGGTGACCCGGGCCCGCAGCCCGGTGGTGCGCCTGCTCACGGCGCCCTTTCCTGCGAGCCGGCCAGGCCGAGGCGGTAGCCCACCCGCGGCAGGGTATGGATCAGCTTCTCCTCGAACGGTCCGTCGACGCTGCGGCGCAGGTCGTAGATATGCGAGCGCAGCATGTCGCCATCGGGAGGATCGTCGCCCCACAGCGCATGCTCCAGCCGCTCGCGCGTCACCGCCGCCGGGCTGGCCTGCATCAGCACCTCCAGCAGCTTGCGGCAGGCCGGATACAGGTGCAGGACCTGGCCGGCGCGCGATGCCTCCAGCGTCGACAGGTCGAGCTTCAGATCCGCGACCGCCAGCACCTTGCTGCGCCCGCGTCCGCGCGCGCGGACCAGCAGCGCCTCCAGGCGCACCTCCAGTTCCTGCAGCGCGAACGGCTTGGTCAGATAGTCGTCGGCCCCGGCGCGGAAGCCGGCGATCTTGTCCGGCAGTTCGTCGCGCGCGGTCAGCATGATCACCGGCACCTCGGAACGATGCTCTTCGCGGAGCCGGCGCAGCACTTCCGGCCCGTCCATGCGCGGCATCATCCAGTCCAGCACCACCGCATCGTAGGCCTGCGTCGTGGCCAGATGCAGCCCGGTGACGCCATCGGGCGCCGCATCCAGGGTATGGCCCCGCGCCTCGAAGTAATTGAACAGGTTGGCCACCATGTTCCGGTTGTCCTCGATGACCAGCAACCGCATGACTCGTTCCCGGAAAACGGCGCCATGGGGCGGCGCGACCGGTGCATCGTAGCGGCCGGCTGTCGGAATGATGTCGAAATCGTCCCGGCTCCGACAAACTTCCCACGTCGCCCCGGGCATAGTGCCGCTCCTTTCCGCGCCTGCCCGTGCCGTGCTGCTTTCCGCGTTCTCCCTGGCGCAACGCCGGCGCTGGCTGTTCGCTGCCGCCGTGCTGGCGATCGTGCTCGCCCTCCTGGGCGGGCTCGGGCTGCGCCAGCCCAATCCTCCCGACGAGCCGCGCTTCGTGCTCGCCGCGCGCACGATGGTGGAGAGCGGGCAATGGCTGCTGCCCCACCGCGGCGTCGAGCTGTACGCGGAGAAGCCGCCCGTCTTCATGTGGATCCAGGCGGCCGCCTACCGGCTGGTCCCCGACTGGAAGGTCGCGTTCCTGCTGCCCTCGCTGCTGGCCGCCCTGCTCACCCTGTGGCTGACCTGGGATCTCGGCCGGCGCCTGTGGAACCGGCGCGTCGCCGCCCATGCGGTGCTGGCGCTGTTCTGCACGCTGCAGTTCGGGCTGATGGCCAAGCGCGCCCAGATCGACATGGTGCTGGTGGCGATGACCACCCTGTCGCTGTGGGGCCTGCTGCGGCATCTGCTGCGCGGTCCCGACTGGAAGGCCTGGTGCGTCGGCGTGTTCGCCGCCGGCCTGGGCACCGTCACCAAGGGCGTCGGGTTCCTGCCGCTGCTGGTGCTGCTGCCGTGGGCGGCGTGGCGGACGCGGGCGGCGGACGCGCCGCGCTTCCGCCC
>DNXT01000023.1:0-5598 GCA_003505795.1 Lysobacteraceae bacterium
CCCGGTGGTCGCCAACCGCGAGGCGCGCCCGCTCGGCAGCAACGCGATGCCGACCTACCCGCCGCGCGCCCTGCGTGCCGGCATCGAGGGCGGCATGGTCGCGCGCATCCAGGTCGATACGCGCGGCAACGTCAGCGACGTCAGCATCGTCGAGCGCCAGGGCAACCGGGATCGCGACCTGGACCGCGCCGTGATCAACACCGTGCGCGGCTGGCATTTCGAACCGGCCATGCGCGACGGCCGGGCGGTCGCCAGCACCGTGCAGGTGCCGGTCGAGTTCAAGACCGCGCAGTAAGCCCGAAGCCGGCGCCCTGCGCCAGCGCATCGAAGCCGGGGAACGACGTCGCCACGTTGGCGACGTCGTTCACCCGGACCGCGCCGGAGGACAGCTGCCCGGCAATCGCGAAGGCCATGGCGATGCGGTGATCGCCGTGGCTTTCGATCGTTCCGCCGCCGATCGCGCCGCCGTGGATGGTGGCGCCGTCCGGCGTCTCGTCGACCTGGATGCCCAGCGTGCGCAGGCCGGTGGCCATCGCCGCGAGGCGATCGGATTCCTTCACCCGCAGCTCGGCCGCGCCGCTGACCACGGTCCGGCCTTCGGCCGCGGCCGCGGCAACGAACAGCGCCGGGAACTCGTCGATCATGTCCGGCACCACCGATTCGGGGATGCGCGCGCCGCGCAACCTGGCATGGCGCACGCGCAGGTCCGCCACCGGCTCGCCGCCGTGCTCGGCGTGGTTGCGCAGCTCGATGTCCGCGCCCATCAGGCGAAGGGCCTCCAGCAAACCGGTGCGGCGGGGATTGAGTCCGACCGCGCGCAGGGTCACGTCCGAGCCGGGAACGATGCTGGCCGCGACCAAGAAGAACGCCGCCGAGGAGAAGTCGGCCGGCACCGCGATGTCGGTGGCGCGCAGGCGCTGGCCGCCGCGCAGCCTGGCGTAGCCGGGAGAGAACTCGATCTGCACGCCGAACGCGGCAAGCATGCGCTCGGTGTAGTCGCGGGTCGGATGCGGCTCGCGTACGGTGGTCTCGCCCTGCGCGTACAGGCCGGCCAGCAATACGCAGGACTTCACCTGCGCGCTGGCCACCGGCGAGGTGAAGTCGATGCCCGCCATCGGCTGGCCGCCATGGATGCGCAGCGGCGGCGTGCCGTCGGGCTGGGTGTCGATCCTTGCGCCCATCTGCGCCAGCGGCCCGGTGACGCGGCGCATCGGCCGCTTGGACAGCGACGCATCGCCGACCAGCACGCTGTCGAACGGCTGCGCGGCCAGCAGGCCGGCGAGCAGGCGCATGCCGGTGCCGGCGTTGCCGCAGTCCAGTTCGCCTTGCGGCGCCTGCAACCCGTCCACGCCGACGCCGTGCACGATCCGCTGCGACGGCGACGGCGTCTCGATGCGCACGCCGAGCCGGGAAAAGATCGCGGCGGTGGCGCGGGTATCCTCGCCCTCGAGGAAGCCGTCGATGCGCGAAGTGCCGTCGGCCAGCGCGGCGAACATCACCGCCCGGTGCGACACCGACTTGTCGCCGGGGATGGCCAGCGTTCCCTGCAATGCCGTGCCCTTGTTTGCGATCCAGTAGTGCGAGCTGCTCATTGATCCGTCCCGTTGCCGCGGCCGAAGCCGCTGTTGCTGTTGCTGTGATTTTGCCGTTGTTCTTCGGACCACCGTCCGCAGCGGTGGAGGCGGCGGGGAAACACCCGAAGGGCGACGCGCATGGATACGCGTCGTTCGCGGCCGGGACAGGATGTCCCGTCCGCGAATCCCCGCCGACTCCACGCCCCCGCAGCGCCGCAGGCGCGGAGGACGCGAGGAAGGGTGTGCCTTCTTTGGTTACCTTGCGGACTGAGGTCCCTCCCACAGGGATTCCCTTGCAAAACCAAGGCCTCGGGAAAGCCCCATCGCGACTGAAGTCGCTCCTACAGGAAAAGCAAAAACCAAGAAAGCGAAAACCAAAGACGTCAGGGCACCGCCACCGGATACGAGCCCAGCACCTTGATCTGCGCCGAGTGCGCCTGCAGCTCGGCCAGCGCCTGCTTCATCGACTCGTCCTCGACGTGCCCGGCCAGGTCGATGAAGAACCCGTACTCCCACTTGGCCTGGTGCGAGGGCCGCGACTCGATCCGGTTCATGCTGATGCCGTGCCGCGCGAACGGGCTGAGCACGTCGAACAGCGCGCCCGGCTTGTCGTGGATGAACACCAGCACCGAGGTGCGGTCGTGGCCGGACGGCGGGAATATCTGCCGGCCGATCACCAGGAAACGCGTGGTGTTGTCGTGGTCGTCCTGGATCGGCTTCATGATGACCTTCTTCAGGCCGTACACGTGCGCCGCGCTCTCGCCGCCGATCGAGGCGGCATCGTCGGCATTGCGGGCGCGGCGCGCGCCTTCGGCATTGCTCGACACCGGGATCTTCTCGACCTTGGGCAGGTTGGAACGCAACCAGCCGGCGGTCTGCGCGAACGACTGCGGATGCGCGTAGATGCGCTCGATGTCCTCGATGCGGCCGCTGCGCGACATCAGGTACTGGTGTACGCGCAGCTCGGTCTCGCCACAGATCTTCAGGTCGGAGGTCAGGAACATGTCCAGGGTGACCTGGATCGTGCCCTGCCCGGAATTCTCCACCGGCACCACGCCGAAGTCGGCGTTGCCGCTCTCCACTTCCTGGAACACCTCCTCGATCGTGGCCATCGGCAGGCCGACCGCCGAGCGGCCGAAATGCTTGAGCACCGCCTGCTGGCTGAAGGTGCCCTCCGGGCCGAGGTAGCCGATCTTCAGCGGTTCCTGCTGGGCCAGGCACGCGGACATGATCTCGCGGAACACGTGCACCAGCACTTCGTCCGACAGCGGTCCCTGGTTGCGGTCCACCACCATGCGCAGCACCTGCGCCTCGCGCTCGGGCCGGTAGTAGTCCACCGCCGCGGCGAGCTTGCCCTTGGCCTTGCCGACCTGGTGGGCGAAGCGGGCGCGCTCGGCGATCAGCGCCTGGATGCCGCGGTCGATCTCGTCGATCTTGGCGCGCACGTCGGCCAGCGCCGGGGCGGGCGTGGCCGGCTCCGGCGTGGTGCCGCGCTTGGCGGCGGGCTTCTTCGGCTTTTCGGCCATCGGTTGTTTCTCTCGTATTGAATCCCCGCGCATGCATGCGCGGGCTCTTGTGAGGGGGCTCACGCCCCGGCCTCAGCCGTGGCGCTGCCGGAAGTCGTGCATGAAGGCCACCAGCGCCTCGGCGCCGGCCACCGGCATCGCGTTGTACAACGAGGCGCGGATGCCGCCGATCGCCTTGTGTCCCTTCAGCGCCAGCAGCCCGGCCGCCCTGGATTCGGACACGAACAGCGCATCCAGGCGTTCGTCGGCCAGGAAGAACGGGATGTTCATCCGCGAGCGCACCGCCGGCGCGACCTCGTTGCGGTAGTAGCCGCCGGAGCCGTCGATCGCGGCGTACACCAGCGCGGCCTTGGCGGCGTTGCGGCGCGCGAATTCCTCGACCCCGCCCTGGTCCAGCATCCACTTCACGGTCAGCCCGAGCAGGTACCAGTTCCAGGTCGGCGGCGTGTTGAGCATCGAGTCGCGCGCGGCATGCGAGCGGTAATCGAAGATGTCCGCGCGCGGCTGGCCGCCGCGCTCGAGCAGGTCGCGGCGCACGATCACCACCGAGATGCCGACCGGGCCCAGGTTCTTCTGCGCGCCGGCGTAGATCAGCCCGTAGCGCGATACGTCGAGCGGCTCGGAGGCGATCGACGAGCTGAAGTCGGCGAACAGCGGTACCTCGCCGACCTCCGGTACATCGCGGTACTCGAGGCCGTGGATGGTCTCGTTGGCGGTGATGTGCACGTAGGCGGCACCGGGGGAAAGCCGCCAGCCGTCGCGCGCCGGGATGTCGTGGTAACCGCCGGGCTCGCCGTCGGCGGCCACGTTGACGTCCACGTAGGGCCGCGCCTGCTTGATCGCGGTCTTGCCCCAGTGCCCGCTGACCACGTAGTCGGCCTGCTGCCCCGGCGCGGCGAAGTTGAGCGGCAGCAACGCCTGCTGGACGGTGGCGCCGCCGGACATGAACAGCACCGCGTAGTCGTCGGGAATCGACAGCAGCGCGCGCAGGTCGGCCTCGGCGGCCGCGGCGACGGCCATGAAATCGGCGCTGCGGTGGCTGATTTCGACGATCGAAGCGCCAACGCCGTTCCATTCCAACATCTCCGCCTGCGCCTGGCGCAGGACCGATTCCGGCAACGTCGCAGGGCCGGCACTGAAATTGAACGCGCGTGTCATGTCACACCTTCGGGGCAGGATCCCTAGTATGCCGCAGCGCACCAGGCTTGGCAGCGCACCGGGAAAGTTGCAACTGCATCTTTCGCCTGCCGCATGCGCAGGCTGTGCTGAACTGGCCGCGCCATCGAAGTTGAACTTTCGCCCCCGCCCGCCACTCTGAGCCACCATTGCTGCGAGGAGCCTGCGATGCCCATCCGCGATGCCTTGAGAATCGCCAGCCGCGACGTCACCGAGGAGCCGGTGTACCGCGGGCGTCGCCGCCTGCTGCAGACGCTGGCGCTGAGCCCGGCCCTGGGCATCGCCGGATGCGCCGACGCGGACCCGCCGCCGCCGCCGCGCACCGTGGTGACGCCCGACCAGGCCCGCAGCGGCTTCCGCACCGGCGAGGAGCCGACCCGCTACGAGGACGTCACCCGCTACAACAACTTCTACGAGTTCGGCACCGACAAGACCGACCCGTCGCGGGCGGCGAAGACGCTGCGCACCGCGCAGTGGTCGGTCAAGGTCGGCGGCTACTGCGACCGGCCGGGCAGCGTGACGCTGGACGACCTGCTCAAGGGGTTCACGCCCGAGGAACGCATCTACCGGCTGCGCTGCGTGGAGGGCTGGTCGATGGTGATCCCGTGGCTGGGCGTGCCGCTGGGCGAGGTGCTCAAGCGCTTCGGGCCGACCTCCAAGGCCAAGTACGTCGCCTTCACCACGCTGGCCGACCCGCAGCAGATGCCGGGCGTGCGCTACCGCTCGATCGACTGGCCGTACCGGGAGGGCCTGCGCATCGACGAGGCCATGCACCCGCTGACCCTGCTGGCCACCGGCCTGTACGGCAAGCCGCTGCCGCAGCAGAACGGCGCGCCGCTGCGGCTGGTGGTGCCGTGGAAGTACGGCTTCAAGAGCATCAAGTCGATCGTGGAGATCACGTTCGTCGAGCGCATGCCGCCGACCGCCTGGAACCGCCTGCAACCGCAGGAGTACGGGTTCTTCTCCAACGTCAATCCGGCGGTGGATCACCCGCGCTGGAGCCAGAAGACCGAGCGTCGCATCGCCGGCACCGCCAGCAAGCTGTTCGCCGAGCGCATCCCGACCCGGCCGTTCAACGGCTATGCCGACCAGGTCGCCTCGATGTATGCCGGCATGGACCTGAAGAAATGGTTCTGAGCCGGTCCGCGACGGGCGGCCCTCATCCGCCCTTCGGGCACCTTCTCCCGCTTGCGGGAGAAGGAGTACGGGATCGCCTCCCGCTTGCGAGGGGAGGGAAGGAATACGGCATCGCTTCCGCCTGCGGCAGGCCTTTTCCCTTCTCCCGCGGGCGGGAGAAGGTGGCGCGCAGCGCCGGATGAGGG
>DNXT01000023.1:5749-6459 GCA_003505795.1 Lysobacteraceae bacterium
GCGCAGCGCCGGATGAGGGCACGCCACCCCAGCCACGCACCCCGCCCCCATGCCTAGAACCCCTACGTCCCTGATCGCCGCCAAGACCCTCGTCCATGCCCTCGCGCTGGCGCCCGCCGCGTGGCTGGCCTGGCAGTTCTGGCAGGTATGGCAGACCGGCGGCGACGCCCTCGGCGCCGATCCGATCGCCGAGATCGAACACCGCACCGGGCTGTGGGCGCTGCGCCTGCTGCTGCTGACCCTGGCGTTGACGCCGCTGCGCCAGCTGACCGGGCAGCCGCTGCTGGTCCGCTTCCGGCGCATGCTCGGCCTGTACGCGTTCTTCTACGCCAGCCTGCACCTGGCGGCCTACCTGGTGCTGGACCTGCGCGGCTACTGGACGCAGATCTTCGAGGAGATCGTCAAGCGCCCCTACATCACCGTGGGCTTCGCCGCCTGGCTGCTGCTGGTGCCGCTGGCGATCACCTCGACCCAGGGCTGGATGCGCCGGCTCAAGCGCAACTGGGGGCGCCTGCACAAGCTGATCTACGCGATCGGCGTGCTCGCGGTCCTGCATTTCTGGTGGCTGGTGAAGTCCGACGTCCGCGAACCGGCGCTGTACGCGGCGATCCTGCTGGCGCTGCTGGGATGGCGCGGCTGGAAATGGCTCAGCGCGCGCCGAACCACAGCAGCGCGCTCAGCACGGCAGCCAGCAGCACCGCGCTGAGCAG
>DNXT01000025.1 GCA_003505795.1 Lysobacteraceae bacterium
CCGCAGCCGGCCGACGCGCAATCCGGCGAACGCCGCGGCGAGGCGCTCGAGCACGTCGCCCGGGTGCTGCTGCGGCGCTACGGCGTGGTGTGCTGGCGGCTGCTCGAGCGCGAGGCCGCGTGGTTGCCGCCCTGGCGCGAGCTGCTGCGCGTCTATCAACGCCTGGAAGCGCGCGGCGAGATCCGCGGCGGGCGCTTCATCGGCGGCCTGTCCGGCGAGCAGTTCGCGTTGCCGGAGGCGGTCGGCCTGCTGCGCCGGGTGCGCCGCGAGCCGTTGCAGGAGCGCTGGATATGCCTGTCGGCCAGCGATCCGGCCAACCTGCTGGGCAGCGTGCTGCCGGGCGAGCGGGTGCCGCGCGTGCCCGGCAACCGCGTGCTGTTCCTCGACGGGCTGGCGGTGGCCGCGCGCATCGGCGACCGCCATGCGCTGTTCGCCGATCTCGATGCGGACGCGGCGCGCCTGGCGGCCCGCCATCTCGACGGCGCTGCGGCGCGGTCGCCGTTCCTGCTGGAGACCTGAATCCGGCGCGCCGGCACCTGCATGCGCAGCCGGTGCCGGCTACCAGAGCGCCCGCGACGAGGCGGGCGCTGCCGGTTCAGGCGGTGGCTGGATTCAGCCCGGGAACGCCGGGAACTTCTGGTCCGGGTGCCTGGCCTTCCATTCGTTGTACGCGGACGTGCCTTCCCACGCGGCGAACGCCTTGGGCGTGCGGCCGCGGCCGGTCCAGGTCTCGCCGCTGTGCGGCAGCCAGTACTTCGGCGCGACTTCGCGCCGGGCATCGCTGCCGGCGGGCTTCTTCGCCGGCTTGCCTTCGCCGAGCGCCGCCACGATCTCGGCCTTCTGCCTGCCGCTGAAGTGCGGGCCGAAATCGTGCAGCAGCGCGATCACCTGGGTGAAGGCGTCGGTCGCCTGCTGCTGGCGCAGCTGTACTTCCTGTTCCTCGAGCTTGCGCAGTTCTTCGGCCAGCTTGGCCTTGGCCTCGGCGATGGTGTCCAGGTTCAGAGCGTTCTTGTCGGTCATGGATTCTTGTCTGTAGTGACGCGTGAGCGGGCAATGCCGGGAGGGCATTGTGGGAGGATCGGGCCATGCAGGCAATGCGCGGGGACCCATGCGATCGCGCCGGCGTCGCCGGCGGTGCCGGGAACGAAGGACCCTGTTCGCACGAGATGGCGACCTGTGGGAGGGATTTCAGTCCGTGCCGCAGGGGAATCGATCAGCCCGCGTGCCTGGCGTGCTGCCGCGCGAGGCGATGCGGCCGGCGAAGGCGGGTTGCGCTTGTGGGAGGGAGTTGGGTCGCGACGGATCTGTTCCCGCTGCATCGGCGACAGACCACTGCAGGGACATCCGCAGCAAACGGGAACGAAGCAAAAACAAAAGCCCCGGCACGCGTGCCGGGGCTTTGGAAGAAGTGGTGGAGCCAGGGAGGATCGAACTCCCGACCTCGTCATTGCGAACGACGCGCTCTCCCAGCTGAGCTATGGCCCCACGGATGTGGTTGTTGCTTCACGCGGAGGGCGCCGGGCCGATGGGGTAGGCGAGCCGTCCATCGAGCTGCCGCTCCGCGAGGTCGGCATTCTATCCTGATGCGGTCGCCGAAGCCAAGAGCGGCGCCAGCCGCGTTTCCAGCTGGCTGCGCCGCCACTGGCCCAGCGCTGGCGGCCAGGTGCCGTTCTCGATCAGCGCCTCGAGGTGGCGGCGCGAGGCCAGGACGCCGTCGGGCAGGCCCAGCTCGCGGCTGCGCGCGGCGACGTCTTCCTGCAGGCGCTTGAGCAGGGCCTTGCCGGCATCGGTCGCGGCGACCGCCAGCGGCGCGTCGGCCTCGTCCGGCAGCGGCGTGGTCAGCACCTGCCAGATCGTGCCGGCCAGCTTGCGCGGGGCCTTGGGCAGCTTCTCGAACTGGTGCAGCAGCGCCGCCTCGTCGGCCGGCGGGAAACGGGCCAGCGCGACCGCCAGTTCGTTGTCCAGGATCCAGCTGCGCGGCTTGTCGCTCTGCCGCGCCTGGCGGTCGCGCCAGCGCAGCAGCCGCAGCAGCCGCAGCTGCGCCTGGCGGTCGAGGAACTGCGCCGCGCGCATCGAGGTGTGCGGCCAGGCCTCTGCGTCGTCCTGCTCGACGCCGGCCAGCAGGCGTTCGGCATCCTCGTCGAGCCAGGCCAGGCGCTGCTGCGTCGCGAGCCGGCGGCCGAGCTCGTCGTGCAGGGCGAACAGGTGGAGCACGTCGTCGGCGGCGTATTCCAGCTGGGCGGGCGAGAGCGGACGGCGCAGCCAGTCCGAGCGGGTCTCGCCCTTGGCCAGCAGGGTGCCGGTGATCTCGTGCACCAGCTTCTGGTAGCCGAGCCCGGCGCCGATGCCGGCCAGCGCGGCGGCGATCTGGGTGTCGAACAGCGGCCGCGGCAGTACCCCGCACGCGCACTTGAACGCGACCAGGTCCTCGCTGGCGCTGTGCATCACCTTGAGGATGTCGGGCGCGGTCAGCCATGGCTTGAGCGCATCGGTCATGCCCGGGACCAGCGGGTCGATCAGCAGGATCTCGTCGCCCACCGCCATCTGTACCAGGGCGAGTTGCGGCCAGTAGGTGCGCTCGCGGATGAATTCGGTATCCAGGCCGATGCGGCCGGGGCGCTGGTTCAGGCGTTGATCGAGTTCGGCGGGGTGCTGGATCCAATGGGGCACGTGTTTTCCGGGGGAATGCAGGGTTTGCCTGGGCAGGGGAGAATAGCCTAACGTCGCCCCCGCTCGCCGGAGTGGCGCGGCTACCGCAGCAAGGCAGGAGGACGTTTGCGAATCAGCGGCAACCGGCTGGGAACAGTGCTCGTGCTGGCATCGTGCCTGCTCGCCTGTTCGCCCGATCCGGCGCCGGCGCCGGCGCCGGACCCGCCGCCTGCGGCGCAGGC
>DNXT01000026.1:0-4178 GCA_003505795.1 Lysobacteraceae bacterium
CGCGTGGCTGGCTGCGCCGGAACGTGCTGGCCAGCAGCACCTGCGGATGGCGCGGGTCCACCGCCACCGCGCCCCAGCCGAAGCCGTCGCCGCCGACGGGCTGCGCGATCGGGCTGACCTCGGTCCAGCGCCGCCGCGCCGGCTCGTATTTCCACACCGCGCCGTCGGCGACCCGTTCCGGTCCCGGATGATCGGTGTAGCTCAGGTAGTAGGCGCCGTCGCCGGCGCGCGCCATGCGTCCCGGGCGCAGCCCCAGCGGCTGGCCGGCCAGCGGTTTCCAGCTGCGGCCGGCGTCCTCGGACACGAACACGCTGGCTTCCTGGGTGGAGACGCCGGCATAGATGCGCTGCGAGGGTTTGCCGTGGCCGCCGCTGTCCGGGTCGAACAGCACGAACACGATGCCGACCTGCTGGCGCCGGCCGACGTGGTTCAGCGCGCTGGCCGCCGGCAAGGTCGCCACCGCCGGGAACCCCTCGACCCGGCGCCAGTGCGCGCCGCGGTCGTCGCTGCTGCACAGGCCGGCGTCGCGCGATCCCAGCAGCAGCACGCGGCCGTCGTTGGGATCGACCGCAAGCCGTTCGCCGTTGCCGCGGCCGAGCTCGTTGCCGCCGAGCTTGAACGGCAGCTCGGTGCGCTCGAAGCTGCGGCCCTGGTCGTGCGAACGCAGGAGCGCGGCATTGCCGGCGCGCTCGTGCATGTAGGTCCCGGCGGCCAGATACAACGCCTGCGGATCGTGCGGATCCAGCGCCAGCGCATCGATCCCCATCAGGTTCTGGTCGTCGGCGCCGAGCCAGTCGGTCAGCGGCAGCCAGCGCGAGGCGGCCGCGTCCCAGCGATAGGCGCCGCCGACGTCGGTGCGCGCGTACAGCAACCCCGGCTCGGTCGGATGGAACAGCAGGCCGCTGACGAAGCCGCCGCCGCCGATGGCGACGTTGCGCCACGCGTAGGGGCCCTGCGTCGCGGCGACGGCGGGCGCTGCGATGGCGAGCAGCAACAGCAGCAGCAGCAGCCAGAACGTAGACGACGCCCGCACGGATCGGTGCGGCGGCCTCGATGAAACACCGGTCCGACGTACCGTAGCCACGGCACGCCGGACCGGAGACGCACTTCCTACGGCGCGTTCAGTGGCAGGCCGCGACGCGTTGGCCATGCCGGCAACTGGAGATCGGAAAGTGGACGGCACCGGGATCGGTCGCCATCGGCGCCGTCACGGCAGCAAGCGCCCGCGTGCGCGTCGCAGTGAACACGTCCCGCCGCAGCGGAACATGGCGTTGTCGCGATGACATGGACTCCCTCCCAGGACACATGTGCTTCGGGCTGATCCCGCGGGCATGGGCGATGCCACGCTCCCGGCCGGATTCCGAGCATAGGCGCGCGAACTCATTCCATACAAATGAAATAAAGAGGCCCAAGTATCTCGACGGGGAATAGCGATCCGGGCGGCTTGGACGCGACCGCCGGTCGCGCCGGAATCGCGGGAACGCCGGCGTGATTCGCCGCGATCCGGATCCCCGTCGCCCGCCTGCGCGGGACCACCGATCGGACGAGGACGCCGTCGCGCCCGGCCGCAAAGCCGCACGCTTGCCGGGCTTCGCGGTGGCGGCGGAAACGACGACGGCCCGGCTTCCGCATGCACGCGGAAGCCGGGCCGGGACGCATTGCCGCGACGCCGTGGATCAGAAGCTGGCGCGGACGGTCACGCCGTAGCGGCGGTCGTTGATCACGAAGTCGCGGTAGCGCGACTCGAAGCCCAGGTAGCTCTCGTTGCGGGTGTCGAGCAGGTTGGTGCCGTCCAGCGACACCGACCAGACATCGTCGATGTTGTAGCGGAACGAGGCGTCGAGCTGGCCGAAGCCCTTGTTGTAGACCGGCAGGTTGCCGGTGCCGTTGCCGGCGGTGGTCACCAGCCAGTCGCTGCGCCAGTTGTAGGCCACGCGGCCCTGGAACTTCGGCAGCTCGTAGCTGAGGATCACGTTGTAGCTGTTCTTGGACAGGCCCTGCAGCGGCACCGTCAGCGCCTGGCCGTTGGTGTCGGTCGCGGTCGGGCTCGGCGATTCCGACTTCACGTAGGTGTAGTTGGTCTGCAGGCCGAAGTGGCTCATCCAGCCCGGCAGGAAATCGAAGAACTGGGTATAGCCCACTTCCACGCCCTTGATGGTGCCTTCGTCGCCGTTCACCGGGCGGGTGATTTCCCAATCGACCACGTTGCCTTCGTTGTCCAGGTACTGCTCGTTGAAGACGGCGTAAGCGATGAAGCCCTTGACCTTCTTGTAGAACACCGTGCCGTAGGCCATCGAGCCCTGGCCGAAATACCATTCCAGCGCGGTGTCGAACTGGTCGGCGGTCATCGGCTCCAGGTTCGGGTTGCCGGCGCTGCCGGTGCGCCGGGTCACGCCGCCGCCCGCATCGTCCTCGCTCAGGCTCAGGTTCGGGTTCAACTGATCGAAACCCGGACGCGAGACGCCGCGCGAGGCGGCGAAGCGCCACTGCAGCTGGTCGGTCAGCATCCAGCGCAGGTTGAGGCTGGGCAGCACGTCGGTGTAGCTCTGCTCCACGTCCACCGGCAGGAACCCGCCGCCCTCCGACGCGAGCGCAGTGCGCACGCCCTGCGAGCTGACCTCGGTGCGCACCACGCGCATGCCGATGTTGCCGTCGAACGGGATGTCGCCGTCGGTGCCGAAGCGCAGCACGCCGTAGGCTGCGTAGGTCTTCTCGTTCTGCGTGTTGATGTTGTTCGGCCCGAACGCCAGCGGATCGGCGCCGAACGCGGCCAGCGAACCCGCGTAGTCGCCGACCACCGAGTCGTCGGCCGACAGGGTCGGGCCGAAGGTGTGCGAATCGCCGCGGAAGAAGTCGGTGATCGGGTTCGGCGACAGGGCCACGCCCGGGTACTGCGCGAACGGCGCGCCCAGCCACATGTAGCGCCAGACGTTGCCCTTGTTCTCGGCGTCGCGGTCGGTGTAGCGCACGCCGGCCTTGAAGCTGCGCGCGAAGCCGTCGTCGAACGCCAGGTCCATGTCGGTGCGCCAGGCGAACTCGGTGCCCTTGTTGTCGTCCTTGTTGTCCAGGTGGAACTTCCAGCCGCTGTAGTTGGCCGGATCGGTCAGGTAGCCCTGGTTGCCGGCGGCGTCGGTCACCGACAGGCGCGGCAGGTCGCCGCTGAAGTCGATGGTGTAGAACGGCACGCCGTTCATGCCGGTGCCGACGATGTAGCGCGTGCCCTTGGTGGTCGCGTCCACGTACTGCAGGTCGGTGCTCAGGGTCAGGTTCGGCGACACCGTCCACTTCGCGCCCAGCGAGTAGTCCGTGGTCACCGAGTGGCGCTGCGTCAGGCTGGTGTTGGAGTCGGCCGGCACACTTATCTGACTGCCGTCTACGTCAGTCAGGATTCCCGACCCATCGCCGAAGGTACCGCTAACAAATTCATTGCGGTCATTAACGACGATGTTGCTGCCGCGCGGCATGTCACTTCCACCGGTATAGGCGAAGAACGAATAGTCGTGCCAGCTGAAGTCGTAATCGGAACGAAGTACCTGCGCCGTGACTTCGACGTCGTCGTTCGGGCGCCACTGCAGCGCGAACGCGCCGGTCTTGCGCTTGCGCTCGCCGACGGTGGTGTTGATGCCGGCGCCGTGCGGCACCGAGATCTCCTGGCCCTCGTAGCCCGAAAGATTGGTCTGCGTGTACCACGGCTCGATCGAGATGGTGTCCTGGCGGAACGGGCTGGTCTGCTGCGAGTAGTTCACCAGCAGGCCGATCTCGCCGATGCCGGTCTGCCAGCGGTCGCTGAACATGCCCGAGAACGCCGGCTTGCTGTCGTCGGCCAGGTCGTAGTGGTTGTACTGCACGCTGCCGGCGATCTTGCGGCCGTCGTAGTCGAACGGCAGGCGCGTGCGCAGGTCGACGGTGCCGCCCAGGCCGCCTTCGATCATGTCGGCGGACGGGTTCTTGTAGACGTTGACGCCGGCCAGCAGTTCGGCCGAGACGTCCTCGAAGCTGAGTCCGCGGCCGTCGTTGGCGGTGAAGATGTCGCGGCCGTTGAGCTCGGTGCGGACCTGGGTCAGGCCGCGGATCGCGATGGTGCTGCCTTCGCCGTAGTTGCGCGCGATCTGGATGCCGGAGATGCGCTGCAGTGCCTCGGCGACGTTGTTGTCCGGCAGCTTGCCGATGTCCTCGGC
>DNXT01000026.1:4397-4956 GCA_003505795.1 Lysobacteraceae bacterium
TGCTCGGCGTTCTGCTTGACCAGTTGCGCCTTGGTGACGCTGCTGCGAGTGCCGGTCACCTGCACCGTGTCGAGCTGGGTCGCGCCCTGGTCGGTCGAGGCGTCCTGCGCGTAGGCGTTCGCGCTGAGCATCGCGGCAACGCTGGCGGCCATGATCGAGCGGCGGAACTCACGGATGGAACGCTGGCCCACGGCCTTGCCTGCCGGAACGTGGCGATGCTGAACTGACATGGTGCTCCCTCCCAGGACGCATGTACTGAATTTTCTTAACAGTCGCGCCCGCAGGTCACGCTGCCTCGTCGGTGTCTTGGCGGGCGCCCGTCAGGCGCCCGTTCCACCGAGGCTGGATGCATCAACGGAATACGGGTCATGCCATTCCGCCATCGGCTGGGGCGGCAGCATAGGTGCGCCACCCATGCCGCACCAATAAAATATTAACGGCGAGCTATCCATTTTGGACATATCCGCGACCCGCCATGCCCCGCCCGGCCTTGCGCTGCCGGACCTCGCCGGCGCCTGCGTCCGTGGCGCGCGGGGGGCCCGCGACACTGCGTCGCGGG
>DNXT01000027.1:0-5680 GCA_003505795.1 Lysobacteraceae bacterium
TCCTGCTGAACCGCTCTTCCGATCTCGCGGCACCGCGTCCGGACCCTTCCCCCCGCCGCGATGGCTTGCGGCCCCGCCGAGAACGCCGGTGTCCAGAACGATCGTCCCCCTGCTGATGCTGCTGCTCTCCCTGCTGGTGCCGGCGTCGCCGGCCCGCGCGCAGGACGCGGCGGAGCGTTCGCCGGCGCCGGCCAAGGCCCAGGCCGACAACAACTACAGCTTCGTGCGCTACCGCGCCGACTACGAGGTGCGCGCCGACGCCAGCAGCGTCGAGACCGACACCTACGAGATCCTGCTCAAGACCAAGTCGGCGGTCGAGCATTTCAGCCAGGTGCGGCTGAGCTACAGCGAGAAGATGGAAACGCTGGACGTGCTGGAGGCCTACACCATCACCGCCGAGGGCCTGCGCCAGGACGTGCCGTCCGACAAGATCTACATCCAGGAAAGCTATTCCAGCGCCTCGGCCGCGATGTACGCCGACCGCAAGGTGAAGGTGGTGGTGTTCCCGAACCTGGCGCCGGGCGCGCGCATCGTCTACCGCACCCGGCGGGCGCAGAACACCCCGTACTTCCCCGGCTATTTCAGCCTGTGGGAGACCTTCAGCGTGTTCTCGCAGTACGAGGATGCGGTGGTCACGCTGGTGGCGCCGAAATCGCTGCCGATGCACCTGTCGGTACGCGGCGTGGAAGGCGGCACGCGTGCGTCGGTCAAGGGCGAGCAGGCGCGCTGGGAGTGGCGCTATCGCCGCGCCGAACCGCTGCGCAGCCAGAACTGGAACGCCGCGCTGTGGGAGTTCAGCCCCACCATCATGGCCAGCACCTACGACAGCTGGTCGCAGATGGGCCTGGCCTACCACGTCAAGGGCGGGCAGGCCGCGGCGGTGACCCCGCGCATCCGCCAGCTCGCCGACCAGGTCACCGAAGGCGTCGGCGACCGCCGCGCCCAGGCCGCCGCGCTGTACGCGTGGGTCGCGCGCAACATCCGCTACGTCGCGGTCTACCTCGGCAACGGCGGGCTGGAGCCGAACAGCGCCGAGAGCATCCTCGACAACCACTACGGCGACTGCAAGGACCACACCGTGATCCTGGAGGCGCTGCTGGCGGCCAAGGGCATCGCCAGCACGCCGGTGCTGATCGGCGCGGAGGGCGGGCCGACCCTGCCGCCGGTGCCGGTGCTCGGGCGCTTCAACCACGCCATCACCTACATTCCCGAGTTCGACCTGTACGTGGACTCGACCAACCCCTACGCGCGCTTCGGCCAGCTGCCGGCCGGCGACCTCGGCGCGCCGGTGGTGCACACCCAGGACGGCAAGGTCACGCGCACGCCGCCCAACGACGGCCGGGTGAACCGCTACGTCGCCAGGGCCGAGTACCGCTTCGATCGCGACGGCGGCCTCACCGGCGTCACCACCCTGGACAGCGGCCAGACCGGCGAGGTCGGGCTGCGCGCGATGTTCGTGCAGCTCAACGCGCAGAACCGGCGCCGCATCGAGGAATCGATCATCGCCCAGTCCGGCTTCGACGGCAGCGGCGAGCTGGTGCTGCAGGGCGATCCGCTCGACCTCGATGCCCCATTCAACTACGCCTACCGTTTCCAGGCCACCGACTACGTCGACTTCTCGGTGGTCGGCGGCATGACCCTGCCGGACATGCCCGGTGCCGAATCGGCACGCGGGATCTACGCCACCGCCTCGGCGGAGACCAACCAGACGCCGTTCTACTGCAACGACAGCGTGCGCGAGGAAACCTACGTGCTGACGTTCCCGGACAGCATCCCAGTGATCGCGGTCCCGCGCAGCACGCAGTTCCGCAACGCCGCCGGCGAATACCGCGTGGACTGGCGCCGCGACGGCCAGACCGTGACCGCGCTGCACCGGCTGCACCGGCTCGCGGTGCGCGGGGCCGAGGCGATCTGCCAGCCCGGCGACTATCCGGCCTTCCGCGAGCTGTTCCAGCAGGTGCGGCGCGGATTCCGCGGCCAGGTGCTGTACGGCGACCTGTCGCAGGTGCAGACCGCGGCACCGCCGGCCGGCACCGCGTCCAGTTCGACCCCGCCCTGAACGGCGCGGCGCGGGGAGCGGGCCTGCCGCTCGCCCATTCATCTGCGACCCGGCACAATTCGCCCATCTCCAGCCCGCCCGGATGCCCGTGATGTTCCGCACTCTCCGCTATGCGCTCCTCGCCACCTCGTTGCTCGCCGGCTCCGCGTTCGCCGGCGCGCGCAGCGAGATGGACGCCTTCACGCGCGGGCTCAAGGGTCTGGACGGCCAGTTCTCGCAGCAGGTCACCGACGCCAACGGCAAGCTCAAGGAGCGTTCCAGCGGCCGCGTCGCCCTGTCGGCGCCGCGCCTGTTCCGCTGGGAGTACGACAAGCCGTTCAAGCAGCTGATCGTGGCCGACGGCAGCAAGGTCTGGGTGTTCGACCCGGACCTGGAGCAGGCCACGGTGCGCGCGCAGGGCGAGGAAGAACAGAACAGCCCGCTGACCGCGCTGATCGATCCCACGCGCCTGGACAAGCAGTACGACGTGAGCGAAGAAGCGTCGCCGCGCGACGGCCTGCAGTGGCTGTCGCTGACCCCGAAGGTGGACACCGAGGCCAGCTTCCAGATCGCCTCGCTCGGCTTCGGCCCCGGCGGCCTGACCCGGATGGAGGTGACCGACGCGGTCGGCCAGCGCACCGCGATCAGCTTCAGCGGCTGGAAGCGCAACCCGGCGTTCGCCGCCGACACCTTCAGGTTCGTGCCCGGCAAGGGCGTGGACGTGGTCGGCGACGGGCAGTGAGCCGCTCCGGCGGCGCCCGGGACGCCTTCCTCGCGGAAGGCGTTCTCGTTTCCGGGCCGGGAACCGCGCCGGCGGCGCCCGGCGAGCGCCCTTGACGCGCGCGATAGAATGGCCGGGTGGCACGAACCCGACTCCCCAGCTCCGAAACCGCCGACCTGCTGAGCGTGGACCGCGACAACATGCGTCCGCTGGCGGAGCGGATGCGTCCGCAGTCCCTCGACGAGATGGTCGGGCAGAAGCGCCTGCTCGCCAGCAACACCGCGCTGCGCCGCGCGGTGGAATCCGGCCGGGTCCATTCGATGATCCTGTGGGGGCCGCCCGGCTGCGGCAAGACCACGCTGGCGCTGCTGCTGGCGCACTACGCCGACGCCGAGTTCCGCGCGATCTCCGCGGTGCTGTCCGGCCTGCCGGAAGTGCGCCAGGTGCTGGCCGAGGCCGCGCAGCGGTTCGCCGGCGGCCGCCGCACCGTGCTGTTCGTCGACGAGGTGCACCGCTTCAACAAGGCGCAGCAGGACGCGTTCCTGCCGCACATCGAGCGCGGCACCATCATCTTCGTCGGCGCGACCACCGAGAATCCCTCGTTCGAGCTCAATTCGGCGCTGCTCTCGCGCTGCCGCGTGCACGTGCTCGAAGCGGTGTCGGCGCAGGACATCGTCCAGGCCCTGCGGCGCGCGCTGCGGGACCCCGAGCGCGGCCTGGGCGGCGAGCCGGTGCAGGTCTCGGACGAATCGCTGCTGGAGATCGCCTCGGCGGCCGACGGCGACGTGCGCCGCGCCCTGACCCTGCTGGAGATCGCTGCCGAGCTGGCCCAGGACGAGGGCGGGCAGGTCACCCCGCAGACCCTGCTGCAGGTGCTGGCCGACCGCACCCGCCGCTTCGACAAGGGCGGCGAGCAGTTCTACGACCAGATCTCGGCGCTGCACAAGTCGGTGCGCAGCTCCAATCCGGACGCGGCGCTGTATTGGCTGACCCGCATGCTCGACGGCGGCTGCGACCCGGCCTACCTGGCGCGGCGGCTGACCCGGATGGCGATCGAGGACATCGGCCTGGCCGACCCGCGCGCGCAGTCGATGGCGCTGGAGGCCTGGGACATCTACGAGCGCCTCGGCAGCCCGGAAGGCGAGCTGGCGTTCGCGCAGCTGGTGCTGTACCTGGCCAGCACCGCCAAGTCCAATGCCGGCTACGCCGCGTTCAACCAGGCCAAGGCCGAAGTGCGCGAGACCGGTACCCAGGAGGTGCCGCTGCATCTGCGCAACGCGCCGACCAGGCTGATGAAGAACCTCGGCTACGGCGCCGAGTACCAGTACGACCACGAGGTCGAGGGCGGCATCGCGCTGGACCAGACCGGATTCCCGGATGCGATGGGCGAGCGCGTGTACTACCAGCCGGTGCCGCGCGGGCTGGAGATCAAGCTGAAGGAGAAACTGGACCGGCTGCGCGAGGCGAGGGCGCAGGCCCGGGCTGACAAGGCCGGCAAGCCGGCGGCATAATCCGGGCCAGGAGATGGCATTCCTCCTCGAACCGCCCGCGCCCGCGGGCTGATGATGCCTGCCAGGCCCCCGCCGGGGCGGCAGGCGCATGCCCCGGCATCGACCCTCATGGAGACCACGATGCTGCTGCATTCCTTCCCGTCCGATCCTGCCGCCGCTCCCGCCGGGAGGCCGGCATGAACGCCGCGGTCTGGTGGCAGTCCCTGTTGCTGGCGATGGCCGGAGGTGCGTTCGGCTCGGGCCTGCGCTTCGCCATCGGCAGCGGCATGTTGCAGCGCTTCGGCGCGGGCTTTCCCTGGGGCACGCTGACGGTGAACCTGGCCGGCGCGTTCGCCGCCGGGGTGCTGCTGGTCTGGCTGGACGCGCGCGGCCCGTCGAGCTGGCCCTGGCGGGCGCTGCTGATCATCGGCCTGCTCGGCGGACTGACCACGTTCTCGTCGCTGATGATGGAGTGCCTGGTGTTCGCGCGTACCGACCGTTCGGCCATGATCGGCGTGTACCTGGCGATCACCCTGGTCGCCGGCCTGGTGCTGGTGTTCCTCGGCGCGAGGATGGGGCAGGCGTTGCTGGCGAGGTAGGCCGCGCAGAACCGGCTTTTCGTAGGAGCGACTTCAGTCGCGAAGGGCTTCACCGGGAAAGCCTCATCGCCACTGAAGTCGCTCCTACGAGGAGCAAGGCGCCGGGGATCTCGCGATCCCCGGCGACACGGTTTACAGCGCCTCGATGATTCCGGCCGCGCCCATGCCGGTGCCGATGCACATCGTCACCATGCCGTACTTCTGCTTGCGCCGGCGCAGGCCGTGCACCAGGGTGGCGGCACGGATCGCGCCGGTCGCGCCCAGCGGATGGCCCAGCGCGATCGCGCCGCCGAGCGGGTTGACCTTGGACGGATCCAGCCCGCTGTCGCGGATCACCGCCAGCGATTGCGCGGCGAAGGCCTCGTTGAGCTCGATCCAGTCCAGCTGGTCCTTGCTCAGGCCGGCCTGCTTGAGCGCCTTGGGGATCGCCGCGATCGGGCCGATGCCCATCACTTCCGGGCGCACGCCGGCGACCGAGAAGCTGACGAAGCGCGCCAGCGGGGTCAGGCCGTAGTCCTTGATCGCCTGCTCGGAGGCCAGCAGCACCGCGCCGGCGCCATCGCTCATCTGCGAGGAGTTGCCGGCGGTGACGCTGCCGCCGAACTGGCCGTTGCGGAACACCGGGCGCAGCTTGGCCAGGCCTTCCAGCGAGGTGTCCGGGCGCGGGCCCTCGTCGGTGTCGACCCGCTTCTTGCGCAGCTGGATGGTGTTGCCGGCGATGTCGGGCAGGTGCGACAGGATCTCGTACGGCGTGATCTCGTCGCGGAACTCGCCGGCGGCGATCGCGGCCAGCGCCTTCTGGTGCGAGGCGAGGGCGAACGCGTCCTGGTCC
>DNXT01000027.1:5927-6119 GCA_003505795.1 Lysobacteraceae bacterium
GGGCGAACGCGTCCTGGTCCTCGCGCGAGACCTTCCATTCCTCGGCGACCTTCTCGGCGGTGATGCCCATGCCGTAGGCGATCGCCACGTGGTCGTCGCGGAACACCGACGGCGACAGCGCGACCTTGTTGCCCATCATCGGCACCATCGACATCGACTCGGTGCCGCCGGCCAGCACCAGGTCGGCGTTGC
>DNXT01000027.1:6371-6496 GCA_003505795.1 Lysobacteraceae bacterium
CCAGCACCAGGTCGGCGTTGCCGAGCCGGATCTGGTCGGCGGCCAGCGCCACCGCCTGGATGCCGGACGAGCAGAAGCGGTTGACGGTCTGGCCGGCGACGGTGTCGGGCAGGCCGGCCAGCAGC
>DNXT01000027.1:6732-7015 GCA_003505795.1 Lysobacteraceae bacterium
TCGGGCAGGCCGGCCAGCAGCACGCCGATGCGCGCCACGTTCATGCCTTGCTCGCCTTCGGGCATGGCGCAGCCGATGATCGCGTCGTCGATGCGCGAGGTGTCGATGCCCGGCGCCTGCGCCACCACCGCGCGCAGCACGTGCGCCAGCATGTCGTCGGGACGGGTGTTGCGGAACACGCCCTTCGGCGCCTTGCCCACCGGGGTGCGGGTGGCGGCGACGATATAGGCGTCTTGGATTTGTCTGGTCATTTGAGGTCTCGAAGGTCTGGAGGGGGGGGCGG
>DNXT01000017.1:0-1932 GCA_003505795.1 Lysobacteraceae bacterium
CGCACGTTGCCGGGCCAGTCGTAGCTGCGCAGCGCCTGCAGCGCCTCGTCGGCGAAGCGCACCTCGCCGCGGCCGGTGCGGGCCAGCTGCGCGGCGATGGTCCGCACCAGCACCGGCAGGTCGTCGGCGCGTTCGCGCAGCGCCGGCATCTCGATCGGGAACACGTTGAGCCGGTAGAACAGGTCCTCGCGGAACTGGCCTTCGCCGATCCGGCTCTCCAGGTTGCGGTGGGTGGCGGCGATCACGCGCACGTTGCAGCGGATGGTCTGGCCGCCGCCGACGCGCTCGAAGCTGCGCTCCTGCAGCACGCGCAGCAGCTTGACCTGCATCGGCAGGCTCATGTCGCCGATCTCGTCGAGCAGCAGGGTGCCGCCCTCGGCCATCTCGAAGCGCCCCTTGCGTGCGCTCAACGCACCGGTGAAGGCGCCCTTCTCGTGGCCGAACAGCTCGCTTTCCAGCAGGTCGGCGGGAATCGCGCCGCAGTTGATCGCCACGAACGGGCCGTCGCGGCGCGGTGACTGCTGGTGGATGGCGCGGGCCACCACCTCCTTGCCGGTGCCCGACTCGCCGAGCACCAGCACCGTGGTGTCGAACGCGGCGACCTGGTCGATCAGCCGGCGCAGGCGCACCACCGCCTCGCTGTTGCCGGTCGGGCCGCTGTCCTGCTGGGCGCCGGCCTGGTGTTCGGCGTCGAGCCGCTTGAGGCTGGCGCGGCGCAGCAGCGCTTCGAGCTGGGTGTGCCGGAGCGGGGTGTCCAGCTGCCACACATTGGCTTCGTGCAGGCCATGGGCCGCGGCGAAGGCGGCCGGCTCGCCCTCCATCAACAGGACCGGCGGCTGCAGCTTGGCGGCGGCCAGCCAGTCGAAGAACTTGTCGGCCTGCGCGGCATCCTCGGCCGAGCCGACCATCACCGCCATCCACTCGTCGTGGCGGTGCCGCCCCGGGTTGATGTCGGCGCCGTCGGTCACCCAGCGCGGGTTGAAGTCCATGAATTCCAGCAGCGAGACGGTCCGCTCGGCCCGGACGGCGTCGCTGTCGATCAGCAGAATGCGCGATTCACTCATTGCCGCCTGCCTCCGTGAGCCCCTCCAGGATCGGCATCACTTCCTGGATGTACGACAGCTTGCTGACGAAATTGTCAGCTCCCGCGCGAAGGGCGTGTTCACGGTGTTCAGCATCGTCAAAATGGCTGGCGATGACAATGTAGGGCGGCTCGTCCTGCGTCTTGATCAGGCGGGTGGCCTGCAGCCCGCCCATTTCCGGCATCGCCAGGTCCATCAGCACCACCCGGGGGCGCAGCGACTCGGAGCGCTCGATCGCCTCCAGCCCGTTGGCCGCGCTGCCGACGATGTCCAACCACTCGACCTTGCGGAAATGCCGCATCGCCGCATTGATGAAACCCTCGTGGTCGTCGACCAGCAGAACGGTCAGCTTGCTCATGTCAGTCCTTATCCCGCCCGGGCCAGCAGCGGCTTGTTGTTGCGCCGACGCTCGCGAGCGGGCGCGATGTCGAGCTGTTCGCGGTACTTGGCCACGGTCCTGCGCGCAATATTAACGCCTTGGCGCGACAGCAGTCCCGCAATCGCCTCGTCGGCGAGCGGCCGGCCGGCCGGTTCGGCCTCGATCAGGCGCCGGACCATGGCCTTCACGGCCTGCCCGGAGACGCTGGCGCCCTCCAGCCGGACCGCGAAGAAATGCTTGAGCTCGAAGGTCCCGCGCGGGGTCTGCAGGTACTTGCCGCTGGTGATCCGCGAGATGGTCGACTCGTGCATGCCGATCTCGTCGGCGATCTCCTTGAGGGTCAGCGGCGCCATGGCCTCCTCGCCGCGCACCAGGAACGCGGCCTGGCGCTCGACGATGGCGCGGGTGGTGCGCAGCAGGGTCTCGTAGCGCATCGACAGGCCGCGGGTCAGCCAGCGCGCCTCCTGCAGC
>DNXT01000017.1:2064-2510 GCA_003505795.1 Lysobacteraceae bacterium
AGCCAGCGCGCCTCCTGCAGCATTTCGCGCAGCGGCGCGGCCGCCTCGCCGGCCTCGGCGAGGGCGCGCTCGTGGATCGGGTTGATCGATACGCGGTGGGTGGTGGCCGGATTCAGCGCAACCCGCCACTGGCTGTCGGCGTGCCAGGCCAGCACGTCCGGTATCACGCTGGGATCGCTGTCGGGCAGCAGGTCCTCGCCCGGCCGTGGCTGCAGCGACAGCAGCAGCCGTACCGCCTCGCGGACGTCGGCGGTCTCGGCGCCGAGCTGGCGGGCGAGCGCTTCGTAGTCGTGGCTGGCGAGCAGCTCCTGGCTGCCCTCGAGGATGCGGCCGGCCAGGTGCCGGGCCGGGACGCGGCCGGGCAGGGCGGCCAGCTGGACCTGCAGGCACTCGCGCAGGTCGCAGGCCGCCAAGATCGGAAGAGCGTCGTGTAGGGAAAGAGTGTG
>DNXT01000445.1 GCA_003505795.1 Lysobacteraceae bacterium
GCCCCCATCCGCCCTGCGGGCCCCTTCCCCCGCAAGCGGGGCAAGGGATGCTTGCCTTGCGTCGATGCCGATGTGGGGCATCCGGCCCGGCAAGGCCGGGCGCCGCTCAGTCCAGCGCGGGCGGCAGCCGCCGGTCCGGCGCCGCGGCGGCCATGCCGTCGCGGGTGTTCTTCTGCACCGCCACCGCGCCGAACAGGCCCAGCGCGAAGGCCATCGCATAATAGAAGCCCTTCTCGCTCAGCAGCAGGGTCGCGTTGAACAGGCCGATCGCCAGCAGCAGCAGTGCGGCGATCAGCGAGAACCAGCAGATCGCGTAGTACAGGCCGGTCACCGGGATGTTCTCGAGCCGGTCGCGCACGCTCTTCTGCAGCGATACCGCCGAGAACAGGCCGAACAGCAGCACCGTGAAGTAATAGCCCTTCTCGTTGAGCGGCATGTCGGCGTTCCACAGCCCGACCAGATAGGCGAGCGTGCCCAGCAGCAGCGCCCCCCACGAGGCGGCGACGAACGCGGGCGAAGTCTTCTGGATGGCGGACATGGTCGAACTCCCTTTCGAAGGTGGAGGCGGCGTCATGGCGCCGCCCGGATCGGTGTGTAAGGTAGGCGAAAGTGCGCCGCCGCGCACCGCCCGCCGTTGCCGGCGCGGCCGCCCCCGTTTCCCGACGCCCGGAGAGATCCCATGACCCTGCGCCCCCTGCTCGCCGCCTGCACGCTGCTGCTGGCCAACGCCGCCTGCGCCGCCGACAGCGCTCCCGCCGCGCTGGGCAAGGCCCAGTGGCCGTTCACCGCCACCGAGAGCGGGCGCTTCGAGGAACCGTGGGCGATGACCTTCCTGCCCGACGGCACCCTGCTGGTCAGCGAGAAGCGCGGCGCGCTCAAGCGCTACGACGTCGGCCGCCGCCGCACCGGCACGGTCAGCGGCGTTCCCGCGGTAGCCTACGGCGGCCAGGGCGGCTTCGGCGACGTGCTCGCGCACCCGGACTTCGCCCGCAACGGCCTGGTCTACCTGAGCTATGCCGAACCCGGCGACGGCGACACCCGCGGCGCGGCGGTGGCGCGCGCCACCCTGACCCTGGACGCCGACGGCGGCGGCGCCCTGTCCGGGCTGGAAGTGATCTGGCGCCAGGTGCCCAAGGTCAGCGGCCAGGGCCACTACGGCCACCGCCTCGCGTTCGGCCCCGACGGCAAGCTGTGGATCAGCTCCAGCGAGCGGCAGAAGTTCGATCCGGCCCAGGACATGGCCTCCAACCTCGGCAAGATCGTGCGCCTGGACGACGACGGCAGCGTGCCCGCCGACAACCCCTTCGCCGCCCAGGGCGGGGTCGCCGCGCAGGTCTGGTCGCTGGGCCATCGCAACGCGCTCGGCCTCGCCTTCGACGGCAAGGGACGGCTGTGGGAACACGAGATGGGACCGGCCGGCGGCGACGAGCTCAACCTGATCGTGCGCGGCGCCAACTACGGCTACCCGGTCGTCTCCAACGGCAACCACTACGACGGCCGCCCGATTCCCGACCACGCTACCCGCCCGGAATTCAACGCCCCGAAGGTCACCTGGAACCCGGTGATCTCGCCGGCCGGCTTCATCATCTACAGCGGCGCGCTGTTCCCGCAGTGGCGCGGCAACGGCTTCATCGGCGGGCTGTCGTCGATGTCGCTGGTGCGGGTGGAGTTCGACGGCGAGCGCGCGCGCGAGGCCGAGCGCTACGACATGGGCCAGCGCATCCGCGAGGTCGAGCAAGGCCCGGACGGCGCGATCTGGCTGCTGGAGGACGGCAAGGACGGCGGTGGCGGACGCCTGCTCAGGCTGACGCCCAGGCCGGCCTGAGCCATCCACCGGGAGACCCAACGATGCCTCACTTCGTACTGATCTACGACGTCGCGCCGGACTACCTGCAGCGGCGCGCCGAGTTCCGCGACGCTCACTTGCGCCAGGCCTAGGGCCTGTCACCAATCCCCATCGAGGTCGCGCCGTTCCTGCGCGCGCTCGGGGCAAGGAAGAGGGAGGGAGTGGACGTGCGTCCACGACCGAGCGATGACGCAGCCCTGGGTGCGCGCAGCAGCGGCCCTGCGGGTTGGGCCTGGAAGGGCCGCCAGCCGGCGCCGCGCGGCTTGACCTGACGGCCAGTCAGGCGGCGGCGCCACGCACCACCACCTGACGGCCTTCCAGGCCCAACGCGGCCTGCTCGGGGACCGATGACACGCCCCAGACCAGCTTGGCCGAGACCGTGACGATGTCGCCGATCAGGATCGGCGCGACGAAGCGGATCCCGCCCACCGCCACGGTGACGCAGTAGCGGCTGCTCCAGCCGCCGGCGGCGGCGAAGCCGACCTGGTCGATCCATTTCATCACCACGCCGCCGTGGACCTTGCCGCCGAAGTTCACGTCGCTGGGCTCGGCCAGGAACCGGAAGGTCACTTCACGCTGTTCGCCGCTCAACCGGGTTCTCCATGAGGATGCCTGCGCCGCAGTGTGCCATGCCCCGCGACATCCGGCCGCGGGTGCCGCCGCTGGCCGCTTCCGGACGCATCCGCCGTTACCGATCCCTAGAGACGGCTGCACTCCCACGGACATGGAATGCCGCCCGTCGTCGACCCAGGAGCTGAATGGGTTTCATCGATATCGCGATGATCCAGCGGACCCGGACGTGGGGCGGCACGTCCCGGGGAAACAGACCGGTCTCCCTGCGCACCGCCCGCGCGTGCGAAGCGTGGCAGGAAGTGCATGGCAGCCATACCTGACTTTTCCCGGCGGTGCGTGATCTGGTTCGGACAGCCGAAGCGGCAGGAACGCGAGATCCTGGCCGCCGCGGGCTGGCGCCTGCGCATCGTCGGCCCCGACGAGGACGGCGGCATCGGCATGCGCAGCGACGACCTCGTGGTCGGCCTGCTCGACCTGCGCGACGCCGGCACCGACCTGGACCGGGTCGAGCGCCTGCTGTCCGAGCACCGCCATCTGTCGCTGATGGCCGTCACCGACGCGGCGGCATCGGCCGGTCCACCCGGCGAGCGCCTGCTGCGCCTGTGCGTGGAGACCTTCGCCAGCCCGCTCGACCCGCGCAAGGTGGTGCAGGCGTTGCGGAACCTGGAAGGCGACGCCACGCCCGCGCAGCACGGGATCGAGGCCCTGATCGGCGAGAGTTCGGTCATGCGTGCGACCCAGGCCGGGCTGCGCAAGTTCGCTCCGGTCGACCTGCCGGTACTGATCACCGGCGAGACCGGCACCGGCAAGGAGGTGGCCGCGCGCGCGTTGCACGCGCTGTCCGCGCGCAGCCGCCACAGCTTCGCGGCGGTCAACTGCGGCGCCCTGCCGGCCAGCCTGGTGCAGTCCGAGTTGTTCGGCCACGAACGCGGCGCCTTCACCGGCGCGGCCGCGCGCCGGCTCGGCCTGTTCGAGTCGGCCGACGGCGGCACCGTGTTCCTGGACGAGATCGGCGACCTGCCGCTGGACGTGCAGACCAACCTGCTGCGCGTGCTGCAGGAAGGCACCATCGAGCGCGTCGGCAGCAACCAGCCGGTGCAGGTGGACGTGCGCGTGATCGCCGCCACCCACGTCGAGTTGGAACAGGCGGTGGAGGACGGTCGCTTCCGCCGCGACCTCTACTACCGGCTCAACGTGCTGCGGCTGCCGATGCCGCCGCTGCGCGAACGCGGCGACGACATCGAGCTGCTCGCGTGCCACTTCCTCGACGCGTTCCGCCGGCGCCACCGCACCCGCGCGCGCGGCTTCTCGCGCGCCGCGCTACAGGCGATGTGCGCCTTCGACTGGCCCGGCAACGTGCGCGAACTGCTCAACCGCGTGCAGCGCGCGGCGGTCACCGCCGAGCATGAACTGGTGAGCGCGGCGGACCTCGAGCTGGACGCGGATGCCGGCGGCCAGCGCCTGGACGATGCGCGCGCCCGCGCCGAACGCGACGCCCTGGTCGAGAGCCTGCGCGCGAGCCGCTACAACGTCAGCGCCTGCGCACGCAAGATGCAGGTCTCGCGCGTGACCGTGTATCGCCTGTGCCGCAAGCATGGCGTGGTCCTGGGGGCGATGCGCTGAGCCGACGGCTATCCCCCGTCAGTGCTCCCGTCCACCATCGCCACTGTCGGGGTATCGGTAACCAGCGCCGAAACCGGAACCACGTAACAGATCGGTCAGAGTCTGTGGAACCATGGTTGGGCCTGCTGTTCAAGCATCGTCGTGGTCAAGTTTCATCAAGCCGCGGACCCGGTGGCGGCCCGCAGGCAGGCCCTGAGCCTTCAGGGCCGGGCACAGCCGGCAGCTGCCGTAGTTGCCGCCACTGGCCTGGAAGGCGGCCTGCAACGGCATGCTGAGTGCGCATGTCCCCGGTGATTGCCAACGCAGGCAGGCGCACTGGACGCTCTACCAGATCAACCAGGCGCCGGGCGCGCCAATCCCCGCCATGCACACCGTTGGCGTGAAGTCGCCGACGCTACCGTTCCTGGGCCCGGCCGTTGTTTACGCCGGACGATGACAATTTTGACACCGGCATCACATTCAGATATACGCGGATTGCTGTGTCGTAATTCAAACCCACAGGCTAAGGAACGGTTCCTATGAAGAAGTGGATTTCTGCTTTGGGAGTGGCCGCACTGTTTTTCATGCATCACAGCCATGCTGATGCGCAGACATGGATCGCCCGCAGCTCGCGATGACAACGCCAGGAGTAATTAGTGCGATCGGCGCACTCGTGTCGTTCACGACACTCACCATCAACAATCCCGCATGGACAGCATCAGGCATGTCCGGACTATGGAATGCACTGAAGAATTTCTGGGGAAAGGGACCACAGGCCTGCGTTGTGTTTGCCAATGGCGACTCAGGTTGCTTTCAAGTCAATCCGATGGCTCCAGGTGCCTCACGCGTCCTTGCCAACCCAGTGAAAGACATCGATGGAAACCCCATCATCGTCACCGATGCGATCACCAACAGTGGCGGGGCATCACTGACCGTAACCAACGAAATATCGACGGGGGTTGTCACCTACCACCCGCCAGGATTTCTGAAGCCCATCGTCACCTGCGTCAGAGTGAACGACGGTGTCCAGAGATGTACCGTGCAACCCCAATGACGCCTGGGAGGCCGACTAGACATGAAAGCAATTGCTTACATCGCCTGCCTTGCTGCAGGAACGCTCATAGGCGCGGCAGGCGGCATTCTTCTTGCCAAACCCTCCGCCAAGGACGCTGCAATTAGTCGCTTTGGCCAACTCCAACTGGCATACGCTTTGGTAGCCTCCGTCAACGGCGACGCCCTGCCGGATACACAAGTTGCCACCAATGCGCGAGAGGCGCTTGCTATGCAGCTGATCAACACCGCACCGCTCTATCGCAACCTGCCCAACGACGCCGATAGAGCATCGCTTACCTTGATTTCCAAGCGAGTGATCGATGCAAGGACCTTCGACTCCATCGCACCATCTGATATTCGCCGATACGCCTATGCTTCCGCGAAATGTATCGCGGATCTCCCGCAGGGCAGCGATGATCCGATCCCCTGCCTGGAGAGCAGCTTTACCTCAGAAGGCTACGCCGCGGGCATGAGATAGAACACGGCGATCACTGGCACGATAGGGAGCGGGGCTGGGAAATCCCAGCCCCGCGGACGTTACAGCAAGTCCAGCCGCTTCGACACGACCTCGGCGTAGTGGCTCGTCATTTCCACGCCTGGCCAGCTGCAGCTCTCCAGCTTGGCCGCTACCAGCGTCGTGCCGCTGCGACAAACGGGTCGAGGGTCCTGCCACCTACTTCACGGATACGCACCGGCCGGCGCATCAGCTCTGTGGGCTTGCCTGTCATGCGGTGCTCGTCGGCCTTCAGCACCGGCGTGCGCCGCCGCAGCACAGGCGCAAGGCGATCGGTCGATCCACCGGCGGCTGCGGCCGGCCCCCGGCACCGGCCTCGCCCCGTGCCTTGCCCCGGACCGGCCACACCGCTCATCGCCGCGGGCCTTCACAGCATGTACGGCACCTTGAACGCCAGGCTGAAGTCCGGCGCGTCCGGGGTCATGCCGATGCCGAGCAGGCTGACCAGGGTGGCGTGCCGGTTCAATGCATAGGTGACGCCCAGGTTGAGCGTGGCGGCGTTGCCGTCGCTGCCGATCACCTTCACCCACTGGCCGTTCTTGTAGCGCGTGGAGGCACGCGCGCTGAGCTTGTCGCTGAAGGAAATGCTCAGGCTGGTGCGCTCGTTGAAGGCGAACGCCACGCCCGCGCCGAAGTAGAAGGCCTTGCCCAGGCGCACGTCGCCGGGGTTGAGCGTGTCCGGGTTGCTGTCGATGTCGTCGAAACTGCGATCGAACGAATGGATGTAGCCGGCGTTGGCGAACAGGATCGCCGGGTCGGCGGTCTTGACCGCGGACACGCCCAGGTTCGCCTGCCACACGCCGTTGCCGGTGGGCTGCTTGCTCGGCACCGCGAAGCGGATGAACTGGTCGTCGTCGCGTTCGAGCACCTTCCAGTCCAGGCCGTAGGGCTCGCGGCCGGTGGGCGCGGTGACGCCCAAGGTCAGCACCGTCTCCGGCCAGTGCCGGCGCTCGGACAGCAGCTTGTAATTGCCGCTCAGCGCGATGTCGCCGAGGCCGCCGCCGGAGGTTTGCTCCTGCGCGATCGCCGCGGCCGAGCCGCCGGCGCCGCCCTTCTGATAGATCGTCTTGCGCTCCAGGAACGGCACGTCGAGGTTGAGCGAGAAGCGCGGGCTGACGCCCCAGCGCGCGGCCAGGTTGTAGGTCAGCGAATCGGACTCGACGTTCTCGATCGCGATGTTGCCGAGGAAGATCGCATCCAGGGCCAGGAAGCCGTTGAGGGTCAGCATCTTGCGGTCGTAGCGCGCGTAGGTGAGGCTGCTTTCCAGGGTGAGCTTCTGGTTGAACAACGCGGCCTGCTGCTGCTTGACGTCGTCGACGCTGCGGCGCGCCTGTTCCTTGGCCTCCTGCGCCTCGGCCGCGCTGCTGGCATAGCCTTCGGAGGAAGCCGGTGCCGCGGGAGCGACCGGCGCCGGCGCCGCGGCGGCGGCGGAGATCGGAAGAGCGTCGTGTAGGG
>DNXT01000159.1 GCA_003505795.1 Lysobacteraceae bacterium
CCCCTACGGCCGCAACGATCCCGCCGCCGCGCTCGGCATCGCCCGGCCCACGCGCGCGCCCGGCCGCTACACGCTGGCCTGGGACGGACGCGACGACCGTGGCCGCGCGATGGCGCCGGGTACCTACGTGCTGCGCGCCGAAGCCGCGCGCGAACACGGCGGCCACGAGTTGCTGGCGGTGCCGTTCGCGCTCGGCGCCGGCGCGGCCGTCGTCGAGCGCCGCGGCGAGCGCGAGCTCGGCCGGATCGTGCTGCGCAACGCGCCGCCTTAGCGAAGATCCGCGTTCGCCGCCGCGGCACTTTGGTCTTTCTTTCCTCCCAGCAACGCATCCCGCCCTTGTGGCGCCCGCAGCCAGGACCGCGCTTCCCAGCGCTTCCCTCTTTCATCCCTGACTGTGGAGTTAGTTCATGCGATCGACCCCCAACCTGCTGGCGCTGGCCATTCTCGCCAGCCTTTCCCTCACCGCGCATGCCGAAAGCGCTCCGGCCGACGCCACCACCTTCGATCCGGTCGAGGTGCGGGCCAAGCGCGAGAACACCGCCTCGGCCAACCAGAACGTCACCGTGATCGGCGCGGCCCAGCTGCAGGACGAGCAGGCCGAGAGCATGGAGGACGTGATCCGCTACGTGCCCGGCGTCAGCATCGCCGACATGGGCCGCTTCGGCGACAACGGCTTCAACATCCGCGGCATCGAGGGCGACCGCGTGGCGATGACCATCGACGGCCTGTCGATGGCCGAGGGCCTGGAGACCGCGCGCAGCTACGAGTTCTTCCGCGCCGGCCGCGGCGGCGTGGACATCGATTCGCTCAAGAGCGTGGAGATCGTCAAGGGCGCCGACTCGATCAGCGCCGGCAGCGGCGCGCTCGGCGGCGCGGTGGTGTTCACCACCAAGGATCCGTACGACTACCTCAAGCCGACCGGCAACGACACCTACGTCGGCCTGAAGACCGGCTACACCAGCTACAACGACCAGGCGCTGGGGTCGCTGACCGTGGCCAACCGCAGCGGCGTCGTCGAGTCGATGCTGACCTACACCAAGCGCAAGGGCCACGAGGCCGACGGCTGGTATTCCAGCGCCGAGACCGAGACCGGCAGCGCCCGGCGCACGCCGGACCCGATCGACCACGACAGCGACAACGTGCTGGCCAAGGTCGATTTCGTGCCCAGCGAGGCGCACCGCATCGGCGTGGTCTACGAGCGCAACCGCGCCGACAACCTGGTCGACAACCTCAGCCGCGTGTCGGCACCGGGCTACCTGACCCGCGTCGGCGACGACAGCAACGACCGCGACCGCTATGGCCTGCGCTACACCTGGAAGGCCGGCAACGCGCTGTTCGATACCCTGGAGGCGCAGGCCGACCACCAGAAGACCCGCAGCTACGGCATCACCCGCATCCTCGCCGGCAGCGGCACCTCGGCCAATCCGACCGCCAGCGCGGTCACCACGCCGTGCACCCTGGCCCTGCCGTGCGAGCGCGCCGAGGACCGCAGCGACGAGCAGACCCTGGACCGCGTCGCGGTGGACTTCGACAAGGCGCTGCAGGGCGACGGCTGGCGCCAGTCGCTGCTGTACGGCGCGGCCTGGCAGCGCCGCAGCATCGACTACACCGCCATCGACTACCGCTGGAACAACGCCGGCGTGCTCGACAGCGCCACCGTCGACCCGGCGCAGGTGCCCAAGACCGACGCCGACGCCTGGAACGTCTACCTGCGCGACCGCATCGGCCTGCTCGACGACCGCCTGCAGCTCACCTTCGGCGCGCGCTACGACCACTACCGCTACTCGCCGCGGCTGGACGACAGCTTCGAGGACGCCACCGGCACCGTGCGCGAGGTGAGCTTCGCCGCGCCGACCTGGCAGGCCGGCATCAGCTACGAGTTCCTGCCGCACCAGACGCTGTGGTTCCAGGCCGGCCGCGGCTTCCGCGCGCCGACCACCGGCGAGATGTACGCGCCGACCAGCACCACCGAGATCACCGAGGTCGCCACCGGCAACAGCGTGACCGTGCCGACCATCGCCGCCAACCCGGACCTGGACGCGGAGAAGAGCCTGAACCTGGAGCTGGGCTGGCGCTGGGAGAGCGAGCGCGCGCGCATCGGCGTGTCGGTGTTCCGCGACCGCTACGACGACTTCATCGACACGGTGACGCTGACCGCCAACCCGGACACCCAGTACCAGAGCTGCACGCGCGGGGTCTGCACGGTCCGCAACGGCTACGCCTACAGCTCGGTCGTCAACGTCGGCGAGGTGACGGTGAAGGGCTTCGAACTGGAAGGCATGTGGAAGCTGGGCGAGGCCTGGCTGCTGCGCGCGGCGTGGTCGCACAACGACGGCGAGCAGAAGGACGGCAGCCCGCTGGACAGCATCAACCCCGACCGCGGCGTGGTCGGCCTGAACTGGCAGGGACTGGGCGAGCGCCTGCGCGTCACCGGCAACCTGACCCATGCACTGGCCAAGAAGCGCGAGGACGTCAACGTCGCCAGCGACATCTTCGGCCAGGAGGCCGAGCCGTTCCTGAGCGACGCCTACACCGTGTTCGACCTGTTCGGCAGCTACCGCATCAACGAGCACGTGCGCGTCAACGCCGGCGTCTACAACCTGTTCGACGAGCGCTACTACCAGTGGGCGCGGATCCGCAACGTCACCCGCGGCGACTTCTACCTGTACGGCTATGCCACCGACGACGGCATCGGCCGCTACAGCGAGCCGGGCCGCAACTACCGCGTGACCCTGTACTGGACGTTCTGAGCGGGCGCTCGCGCAGCCGCGCCGCTTGATCCGGCCCGGCTGCGCAATCCGGTGCCGTGTTTCCCTTCCCCCCGCAAGCGGGGGAAGGGGCCCGGAGGATGGGCGGGGGCCATCTCCGCGACCAACGATCCGGAACGGCGCGGTGATCGTTCATCCGGCGGTCACCTCGACGCGCTCGTCGCTGCTGGGAAAGCCACCGGCTTTCTTGCAATGCCCCTCATCCGGCGCTGCGCGCCACTTTCTTCCGCCAGCGGGAAAGGCCAGAGCACGGATCGCGGCGCTCCTGTATTCCCTTCCCCGCAGGCACCCTGTCCCCTCGCGGCTCGCGAGGCCTGGCCGCGCTCAGGGCGCCTGCAGGCGCGTGCGCGCCGCCTTCATGTCCCGCGCCGGCGGCATGCCGAACAGGCGCCCATACTCGCGGGTGAACTGGGTGACGCTCTCGTAGCCGACCGCATGCGCCGCGCGCTTGGCGATCGCGCCCTCGGACAGCATCAGGCGCCGCGCCTCGATCAGCCGCAGCCGCTTCTGGAACTGCAGCGGCGTCAGCGAAGTGATGGCGCGGAAATGCTCGTGGAACGAGGACACGCTCATCCCGGCCGCGTCGGCCAGGCGTTCCACCCGCAGCGTGCCGGCGTAGTCGGCGCGGATGAGCGAGACCGCGCGCGCGATCCTGCGCGCGTGGCTCCCGGCGATGCCGAGGTTGCGGATCGCCGCGCCATGCCGGCCCATCAGCAGCCAGTAGTGCAGCTCCCGGACCAACTGCGCGCTCAGGATGGGCAGGGCGGAAGGACGCTCGAGCAGGCGCATCAGCCGGAGCGCGGCATCGGCCACTTCCGCCTCCGTGGCATCGACGCGGATCGGGGCCGGATCGGGCGCGGGCGCCACCGCCTGCATCTCGGCGACCAGTCGCTCGATCACCGCCAGGTCCAGCTCGAACACCAGCGAGAAGTAGGGCGTGCGCGCGTCGGCCGCGGTGATCTGGCTGACGGTCGGCACGTCGGCGGCGATCAGCAGCGACTCGCCTGCGCCGAAGTCGAACGTCCGCTGGCCGAAGGCGACCCGCTTGCCGCCCTGCAGCAGCAGCGCCACCATCGGCCTGGAAATCACGTACTGCAGTTCGCCCGGCGCGGTGGCCCGGATCACCGTCAGCCCGGGAATCGGCGTGCAGGCCACGCCGTTGCCGTCGGAGTGGGCCATCGCGCAGCGGCGCACGCAGTCGAGCAGGGCATCGGTCATCGCCGCACCTTAGCGCAGCCGGTGCCGCGGCCGGACTTCCGCCGGCCTATCGGGCAAGGATCGGCGAGCTTCCGGCAAGCCCGCCATCGCGGCGGCGACCCGGCCGGCCCTGTCGCGGCGTGCCGAATCCGCGGGCCGCGTTCGCGGTGGCGGAGGAGCAGGCAAGAATCCCGCAGGATCCGGCAACCCCGCGCCGGCGAATCCGCCGAACCTGTTCCCGTCCCCACCCACCTCCAAGGAACAGACCCATGCCCAAGATCGCACTCGTGACCGGCGCCAGCCGCGGCCTCGGCCGCAACACCGCGCTGAGCATCGCCCGCGCCGGCGGCGACGTGATCCTGACCTATCGCAACGGCGCCGACGCGGCCGCCGCGGTGGTCGAGGAAATCCTCGCCATCGGCGGCAAGGCCGCGGCATTGCCGCTGGACGTCGGCGCCACCTCCGGCTTTTCCGCATTCGTCGCCAGGCTGCGTTCGACGCTGGGGCAGACGTTCGGCCGCGACAGCTTAGACCATCTGGTCAACAACGCCGGGCATGGCGAGATGGCGGCGTTCGCCGAGACCAGCGAAGCCCAGTTCGACGCGCTGTTCGACGTGCACGTCAAGGGCGTGTTCTTCCTGACCCAGGCAGTGCTGCCGCTGATCGCCGACGGCGGCAACATCGTCAACCTCTCCTCCGGCCTGACCCGGGTCTCGTATCCCGGCTTCTCGGCCTACGCGGCGGCCAAGGGTGCGGTCGAGGTCCTCGGCGTCTATCTCGCCAGGGAACTGGGCAGCCGCGGCATCACCGTCAACACCGTCGCGCCGGGCGCGATCGAGACCGACTTCCTCGGCGGCGCGGTCCGCGACGTGCCGGAATACAACGCCGCGTTCGCCGGCATGACCGCGCTCGGCCGGGTCGGGGTTCCGGACGACATCGGGCCGATGGTGGCCAGCCTGCTCGGCCCCGGCAACCGCTGGGTGACCGCGCAGCGCATCGAGGTCTCCGGCGGACAGGCGATCTGACCCGCGGCCGCCGCCACCGGCGCCACGCCGGCCGGAGGACGTGCCGAAAAAGGCCCGGCATGCGCCGGGCCGAAGCGGAGGCGACGTCGCGCTCCGATCGCTACTTGCCCGTCGGGCCCGGTGCGGGCTTCTCGTAATCGTCGGGCCTGGCGTGGGCGTCGCGATCCTGGTCGGGCATGTCGTGGTCCTTCCAGCGGGCGTGCTCGTTGCGCAGCTTGTCCGGCGTGTGGGCCTTGTCCTGGTCGCTGACGTCGCCCAGTGGGTTGAGGGTCTTGGCCATGGGAAGCGCTCCGGTCAGGCGGCGAGCTTGCTCTTCTTCGCCGCGGCGGCATTGCCGCCGGACTTGGCCAGAAGCGTGAGCTTCTCGTCCGTGGCCTTTTCTTCCTCGAGCGTGGCGAGCAGCAGCGGCAGCGCATCGGTGTAGCCCAGCTGCTTGGCCAGTGCCGCCAGCGTGCCGTAGGCGGCGATCTCGTAGTGCTCCACCTTCTGCGCGCCGCCGATCAGCGCGGCGTCGCGCAGCGGTCCCTCCTCGACGGTGTCGATGACGTCCTTGCCTTCCTCGACCAGGCCTTCCATCGCCGCGCACTTGATCCGCTTCAGGCGGGTGCCGAGGATCTCGACCACCTGGTCGATCCGCTCGATCTGGCCGTTGGTTTCCTCCAGGTGGGATTCGAAGGCGGCGGCGAGTTCGGGGTTGGTCGAGGCCCGGGCCAGGCGCGGCAGCGCGCGGGTCAGCTGCTTTTCGGCGCTGTAGATGTCGGACAGCTCGTGGATGAAGAGGTCTTCGAGGGTCTTGATGGTCATGCGCGTTCTCCGGGGGTGGTAGCCTGCAATGGAACGCCGAAGCTAGGCCTGTCGCCGTTAAGCGCCCTGCAGCTGCGCGCGAAGCCGCCGTGACGCCTGCGCATTCAGCGGGATTGGCAGGACGGTCACGGCACGCCCGCTATACAGGCCGCGGCAACCGGAGCGCCGCAATGAACACGTCAGGCAACCCCGCCCTGCTCATCATCGACATGATCAGCGCGTTCGATTTCCCCGAGGCGACGCCACTGGCGCCGCACATCCTGGCGGCCGCGCGCACGATCCGCCGGCTGCGCGCGAGGTTCCATGCGCTCGGCCTGCCGGTGATCTACGCCAACGACAACTTCGCCAACTGGCGGACCGATTTCGCCGGGCTGGTCGCCATGGCCTCGGCGTCGGGCGCCCTGGGCGCCCAGGTGAGCGGCATGCTCGAGCCGGACGCGGCCGACTACTTCATCCTCAAGCCCAAGCATTCGGCGTTCCTGGCGACCGCGCTTCCGGTGCTGCTGGCCAAGCTCGGCGTGCGCCGGCTGTTCCTCACCGGCATGACCGCCGACTCCTGCGTGCTGGCGACCGCGATGGACGCCAATGCCCGCGAGTACCGCGTCGCGGTCGTCTCCGACGGCGTGGCGGGGATGCCGGGCGCGAAGAAGGCGGCCCTGGCGGCGATGAAGGCGTCCACCGCCGGAGAGATCGTCGGGGCCGGCGCCGTGCTCAGGGACATCGGCTAGCCGCTCCTATGCGCAGCCGTCACGTCCGCATGCAACCGCACTAACGGCGCGGCCTCCACAGTCGCCGCAAGGCCGCTGGAAACCGGCTTGGATTCCAGCGCGGCACATGACCCCGAGGAGAAGACGATGCGTGCGCTCACCTACCATGGCAGCAAGGACGTCCGCGTGGAAACCGTTCCCGACCCGGTGCTCGTCGATGCCGACGACATCGTCATCCGGGTGACCGCCACGGCGATCTGCGGTTCGGACCTGCACCTGTACCGGGGCAAGATTCCCGACGTCAAGTCCGGCGACATCCTCGGGCACGAATTCATGGGCATCGTCGAGGAGGCGGGCCCCGCGGTGACCCGCGTCGCCCGCGGCGACCGCGTGGTGATCCCGTTCGTCATCGCCTGCGGGGAGTGCTTCCACTGCCGCCTGGCCGAGTACGCGGCGTGCGAGACCACCAATACCGGGCCAGGCGCGGCGCTCAACAAGAAGAACATCCTGCCGCCGGCGGCCCTGTTCGGCTACAGCCACCTGTACGGCGGCGTCGCCGGGGGCCAGGCCGAGTACGTGCGGGTGCCGAAGGCCAACGTCGGGCCGCTGCGCGTGCCCGATGCGCTGTCCGACGAGAAGGTGCTCTTCCTGTCCGACATCCTGCCCACCGGCTACCAGGCCGCGCTCAACGCCGGGGTGACCGAGGGGTCCACCGTCGCCATCTTCGGTGCCGGCCCGGTCGGGCTGATGAGCGCGGCGTGCTGCCGGCTGCTGGGCGCCGCGACGATCTTCATGGTCGATCATCTGCGCTACCGCCTGGACTTCGCCGAGCGCACCTACGGGGTGATCCCGATCGACTTCGCCGACGTCGACGATCCGGCCGAATACATCGTCGCGCACACCCACGGGCGCGGCGTGGACGCGTCGATCGAGGCGGTGGGCTTCGAGGCGGAAGGGAGCGCGCTGGAGACCGTGATGCTGGCGATGAAGGTGGAAGGCAGCAGCGGCGTCGCGCTGCGCCAGTGCATCGCCGCCACGCGCCGCTGCGGCACGGTGAGCGTACCCGGCGTCTACGCCGGCTTCATCCACGGATTCCTGTTCGGCGACGCCTTCGACAAGGGACTGACCTTCAAGATGGGACAGACCCATGTGCAGAAGCTGATGCCGGAGCTGCTGGAGCACATCGGCGAGGGACGCCTGGACCCGGGCGTGATCGTCTCGCACCACATTTCCCTGGAGGACGCGGCCAGCGGCTACGAGGTCTTCGACAAGAAACAGCAGGACTGCAGGAAGGTGATCATGACCCCGCATGCGCACCGGGTCGAGTCGCGCCAGGACGAGGCGCTGGACGAGACGTTCCCGGCCAGCGACCCGGTCTCGCCCTTCATTCCGGCCAAGGCGCCTTGAATGCCGCGCGCAGGCGTCGGCGCCTGCGCCTGCGCGATTTCACCTGTCCCGGCGCCTCGGCACGATGTGTCGGGGGCTCCGGTCCGCGCCGCCGGGAGGTGATGAAGTGGAATGCCTGACGCGCCGCTACGCGTGGCGATGCTGTGGGAGGGACTTCAGTCCCGACGGGGCCGGCCCTGGAAAGCGTCGGGACTGAAGTCC
>DNXT01000158.1 GCA_003505795.1 Lysobacteraceae bacterium
GCCGCTGCTGCGCGCGCCCGCGAATCGATGACGCGCCCTGCTCAGCCGCCCAGCGCACGCGCGCTCAGCGCCGCGACCTCATGCCGGGTGCGGAAGCGGCCGTTGGCGTCGCGCGCCAGCTGCGCCAGCGCGCACTGCGGGTCATGGGTGAAGAACAGGTGCACGTTGCGCGCGAGCTTGTCCTCGAGGAAGGCGCGCTTCTCGTCGATCAGCAGCTCGGCGTTGCGGTCGTAGCCCATCGTGATCGGCACATGCACCCACGGACGGCCGGGGATCAGATCCGCGCAGAACGCCACGCCGCCGTGCGGCTGGCCGCCGACCCGCTCCGGCCCGGCGATCTCGGCCAGCATCAGCCCGGGCGTGTGGCCGTCGCTGAAACTGAAGCGCACCGCTTGGCCGAGCGTGAGCGAGTACTCGCCCTGCACGATCTCCAGGCGTCCGCTCGCCTCCAGCAGCGCCGGCAGCTCGGGGATGAAGCTGGCGCGGTCGCGCGGATGCGGCCGCCGCGCGCGCTCCCAGTGGGCCGCGCCGACCAGGAACGTGGCATTGGGAAACAGCAGCTGCGGCGCCCTGCCCTCCGCCCACGGCGCCAGCAGCCCGCCGGCGTGGTCGAAGTGCAGGTGGCTCAGCACCACCACGTCGACGTCCTCGTGCCCGAAGCCGGCATCGCGCAGCGACTCGATCAGCACGTGCTTGCTTTCCTGGATGCCGTAGCGCTCGCGCAGCCGCGGCTCGAAGAACGCACCGACCCCGGTCTCGAACAGCACCGTCCTGCCGGCCAGCGGGCTGGCCAGCAGCGCGCGGCAGGCCAGCTCGATGCGGTTGTGTGCGTCCGGCGGCGACCATTTCTCCCACATCGCGCGCGGGGCATTGCCGAACATCGCGCCGCCGTCCAGCTTCTGGGTATTGCCCTGGATCGACCAGAGTTTCATGCCGGCGATTCTAGGCGGTATCGAGAGCCGGGATCGGCGATTGCGGGCACGATGGTGTTGCCGGCCCGGTGCTCCGGCGTAGCCGCCCCCATCCGCCCTTCGGGCACCTTTCCCCGCCTGCGCAGGAAGGACATGCCGATCCGACCTGGTCGTATCGGCATCGGCGACCCGCATGGCCGGGCCATGGCCAATGGCGGCGCCCCACGCTCTCGGCCGGGCGGGCCGGCCTGCCTTCTCCCGCGCGGGAGGAAGGTGGCGCGCAGCGCCGGATGCGGGGCTTGCGACCTGCGACGGCCCCATCCCGCCCTCGGGCATCTCCGCCGCCGGCAGGGAAGGACGATCCGGGTTCCAGTCCGGCCCGGCTCAGTGTCCGGCCGGCTCCAGCTGCACCTCGGCCGCACCGACCGGGTTGCGCGGGTCGCTGCCGCCGCTGAGGGTGTTGCTGCGCTTGTCCCATTCCACGGTCTGCAGGTTGCCCCAGACATGGCTGGAACCGCGCCCGCCGGCGGCGCTGTCGCCCGGCAGTTCGAGGGTGTGGCCGAGCGCCTGCAGCCCCTTGGCCGTGGCGTCGTCGAAGGCGCCGCTCTCGGCCTCGATCACGTCCGGGAGCCATTGGTGGTGGTAGCGCGGCAGCGCCGCGACCTGCTGCGCGCTCAGCCCGTCGTCGTAGCCGAGGATGCCCAGCAGCACCATGGTGATGATGCGGCTGCCGCCGGGCGTGCCCAGCACGACGGTCTTGTCCGCGCTTTCCATGAAGGTCGGGGTCATCGAGCTGAGCGGACGCTTGCCCGGCCTGGGCGCGTTGGCCTCGTAGCCCATCACCCCGAACGCGTTGGGCGTGCCCGGCTTGAGCGCGAAGTCGTCCATCTCGTCGTTGAGCAGCACCCCGGTGCCCTTGGGGATCAGGCCCGAGCCGTACAGCAGGTTGACGGTCTGGGTCGCGCCGACGCGGTTGCCCTCGGCGTCGATGATCGAGAAATGGGTGGTCTCGTCGTCCTCCAGCGGCGTCGGGTTGCCCGACAGCAGGTCGCTGGGGGTGGCCTTGGCCGGGTTGATCGTCGAACGCAGGCCGAGCGCGTAGTCCTTGCTCAGCAGCACCCGCTGCGGGATCGCGGTGAAGTCCGGGTCGCCGAGGAAGAAGGTGCGGTCGCGGTAGGCGCGGCGCATCGACTCGACCACCAGGTGGGTGCGCTGCACCGGATCCAGCGCCTTCAGGTCGTAGCCCTCGAGGATCTGCAGCATCTCCGCCAGCGCGATGCCGCCCGAGGACGGCGGCGGCACGGTGGTGAGCTTCCAGCCCCTGTAGTCGAACCGGATCGGCTCGCGCTGCTTCACCCGGTAGCCGGCCAGCTCGGCGGCGGTCCACTTGCCGCCGGCCTGCTTCACCCCGGCCAGCAGCTTGCGCGCGGTCTCGCCCTTGTAGAAGCCGTCGAAGCCCTTGTCGCCGAGCAGGGTCAGGGTACGCGCCAGCTCCGGCTGCCTGAAGATGTCGCCTTCGGCGATCGGCCGGCCGTTGCGCAGGTAGACCTCGCGGGTGCCGGGATAGCGCTCCATCACCTCGCGCCGCGAGGCATAGCCCCTGGCCATGCGCGCGTAGACCGGGAAGCCGTCGCTGGCGATGCGGATCGCCGGCGCCAGCGAGGCCTTCAGCGGCAGCCGGCCATGCTTGCCGGCCAGTTCCACCAGCGCCGCCGGCAGGCCGGGAATGCCGGCCGACCACGGGCCGTTGACCGAGCGGTCGCGGTCCAGGTCGCCGGCCTTGTCCAGGAACCGCTCCGGCGAGGCCGATTCCGGCGCGGTCTCGCGCGCGTCGAGCATCAGGTCCTGGCCGCTGCTGGCGTCGTGCAGCAGGAAGAAGCCGCCGCCGCCCAGGCCCGAGCTGATCGGCTCGACCACCGCCAGCGTCGAGGACACCGCCACCGCCGCGTCGAACGCGTTGCCGCCCTCGCGGATGATCTGCAGGCCGGCCTCGGTGGCCAGCCGGTGGCCGGAGGCGATGGCGGCACCGGGCGGGTGCTGGTCCGGCCGGGCGGCCGGTTCGGCCGACCAGGCCGGCGCCGCCAGCACCAGGCCGAGCAGGAATACGCAGCGGACGAACGCTCTCAT
>DNXT01000157.1 GCA_003505795.1 Lysobacteraceae bacterium
GGTGGTGGACCTGCTGCTGGCACGCGGCGCCGACCCGCAGCATGCGGCCAACAGCGGGGCCACGCCGCTGTCGGCGGCGGTGAGCATGCGCCAGACCGGCATCGTCGCCGCGCTGCTCGCCGCCGGCGCGCGCATCGAACACCGCCTGCCGGGGGGAGTGACGGTGCTGATGCTGGCCTGCGCGCTCGGCCTGCCGGACATCGTCGCGCGCCTGCTCGCCGCCGGCGCCGACGTCCACGCCAGCGATGCGCAGGAACTGGCGCCGCTGCACTGCGCGTGCCTGTACGGCTTCACCGCGCGCGACAAGAGCCGCCTGCTGGCGCTGCTGGACACGCTGCTGCTGGCCGGCGCCGATGCCGAAGGCAGCACCGGCAAGGTCAGCCCGCTGCTGCTGCTGCTGGGCGCGCGCGCCGAACCGGGCACCGCCTGCGACGAGCAGGTGGTGCTGGCCGGGGTCGAGCGCCTGCTCGACGAGGACGTGTCGCTGGACGTGGCCGATCCGCGCGGCTTCGGCCCGCTGCACCTGGCGGCGCTGCACGGCCTGCCGCTCTTGGTGCAGCGCCTGCTGCGCACCGGCGCCGATCCGGAGCGCCGCGACGCGCTCAACCGCACCCCGCGCGAGATCGCGATCATGCGCGGCTTCATCGACGTCGCCGGCCAGTTCGAACCGGCCCAGCCGGGCATCTCGTCGATGGCGCGGTTCCTGCGCGAAAGCCGCTGATTGACATTCGTTCGTACCGTTGCGGACGGCTCCTTGGCCTGCCCCGTACATTGCGTTGCGATTCGTCCCCAGCTTGATCTATAAAGGGGTGGAGGTTCTTTGTGTTTCAGCAGTCGGGGACAGACGCTAAAGCGGCACAGGACAGCGCGGCAGATAGCTGCAGCCGAGGGACGAGGCTATGGGAACCAATGACATCGTATGGTTGCCGGGAGCGGTTACCGCTAGACGGTGCGTCGACATAATTTCTGAAACGGAATCGATCAATTCGACTATAGATATAGAAAGAAGGGCGCGCCTTTTGAGATGGCCACTCTTCGCCTTGCTTTGGTTAATTATTCTTCCATCTGCATTTGGTCAGGCGCAGACATATTACGCAGCGCCTTACTATGACAATTATTCTTATTGGAGCGGGCCTCGGCCGTTCTCTTCCTCACTCTCAGAATCTGTTTCCGTGTGGTGGGTCGAATACCAGATAAGATGGTACTGGGCCTTCCCTGGATGTTATTATGATTCTACTGCGTATTCTCTGCCAAATAGTCAGGGCAGAGTATTTTCCACAACTCTAAAGGGGACTTGTGGAGGCGGCGTCGGATTTTTTGCTACGCAGTACAAATATGCTCCCGAGAAGAATGTTGAAAGAACCAGTTGTGAAGTTCCCAAAATATCGTGTGGGAATCCGATCAATGCCGCGATAGGGGCCAAATACCAGGAAGAGTTTGATTTCGAGCTGGCACCGCTGCTCGGATTCATTAGGTATTACAATAGTCATGCCGCCGCCAATTCGAGCGCATTGGGTTTCGCATGGACTCATACCTATGCCCGTAGCATCGAGTACTTGCCTGGTTCCGATCCAAATTCGGCAGCAAAGACCGCCATCGTGTCCCGTCCTGAAGGTGGCCGGGTCTCCTTTCATTACATTAATGGCCAATGGCAGGCCGATGCCGACGTCCTTGCCACGCTGATCCAGCGGCTCGACGTCCAAGGTGCGCTTCTGGGCTGGACCTACACACCCGTGGACGGTCGTGAAGTCGAATACTACGATGTGCTGGGACGGCTGGCGCAGATCACACGGTCGGATGGGACCTACGTCGCACTGATCTACAACAATGGTGCGATAGAGGGGGGAGCCCGCGACTACTGCCCCAGTCGTGTTGAGGCACAGGACGGCCGCGCTCTGGTTTTCGTTTGTGACAATGCGGGTCGGATCGCCGGCATCACCGATCCAGCCGGAAGCAATTACGCTTACGCCTACGATAGTTCCGGACGCCTGCAAAGCGTGACTTATCCGGACGGCATGCAGCGGACTTACCTCGTCAACGAATCGGCCTATCTAGGCGGCGCCAGCATGAAGAATGCGCTGACCGGGATCCAGGACGAAGATAGCCAACGTTTCGCCACCTTCACCTATGACTCGCAAGGGCGGGCGGTGTCCACCGAGCATGCGGGCGGTGTTGAGAAATATTCCATTGCATATACTTCCGACGAAGCTGTGGTGATCACCGGCCCGCTGGGTCACACCGACACGCGCAGCTTTGGCACGGTATTGGGATTGAGAAGAGCGCTCTCCTCCGTCGAGCAATGTGCAGATTGTGTTACCCGCAACCTCGGCTATACCTACGATGAAAACGGTCGAATCGACGTAGCGACCGATGCCGCAGGTTCCATGACGGACTATGACTACGACGATCGGGGCCTGCTGGTGCAGGAAAAGGACGCCAGCAGCGACGCCTTCGTCAATCGTACGCGGCAGACCGATTGGCATGCCGGATTTTCGGTGCCGCTCGCGCGCCGAACCTACAACGCCGACGCCGTGCTGCTGACGAGTTCGCAGTGGACCTACAACGCCCGCGCCCAGCCCCTGACTGCTACTCGGACCGAGCCGGCGAGTGGTGCCGTGCGTGCTACTACCATGGCCTATTGCGAACAGGTCGACGTCGATGCCGGCACCTGTCCGCGGATCGGTCTGGTCGTCTCGATCGACGGTCCGCGCACCGATGCCAGCGACCTCACCACCTATACCTACTACCCTACCGATGACGCAGCTTGCTCCACCACTTCTACGATCTGTTCGCACCGCAGAGGCGATCTGCACAAGGTAACCAACGCCTTGGGTCAGGTAACCGAGTACCTACGCTACGATGGTGCCGGCCGGGTCCTCTCGACTAAAGATCCTAGGGGCGTCATCACTGATTACGAATACCATCCCCGTGGCTGGCTAACCGCTAACAAGGTGCGAGGTGCTGACGATGCAAGCGAGGTGGATGACCGGATCACCCGCATAGAGTATTGGCCGACGGGGTTAGTCAAGCAGATCACCCAACCCGATGGTGCGTTCATTGCCTTCACTTATGACGCGGCGCATCGCCTGACCGACATCGTCGACAACGCTGGGAATATCCTCCACTACACACTGGACAACGCCGGAAATCGGATCAAGGAAGACACGGGGGATGCCGGTGGGGCGCTCAAGCACACCTTGTCGCGGGTCTACAACCAACTTGGCCAGCTCAAGACGCAGGCCACGGCCGTGGGCGATCCCACCGACTTTGCCTACGATGCCAACGGTAATACCACGTCGCTGAGCGATGCGCTAAGTCGCACGACGCTTAGCGGCTACGACCCGCTTAACCGACTGTCACGCACGCTGCAGGATATCGACGGCATCCGGGCGGAAACCCAGTTCAAGTACGACGCTTTGGACAACATCACCCAGGTGACCGATCCGAAAGGACTGCAAACGCGTTACGAGTACAGCGGCTTTGGCGAACCGGTGAAGCTGACCAGTCCGGACACTGGAGTTACCACCTATACCTACGACAGCGCCGGCAACCGCTCCAGCCAGACCGATGCACGCGGCATCACGACGACGTACAGCTACGATGCGTTGAACCGGCTGACCAAGGTGGGCTATCCGACCAGCGGGCTCGACGTCAGCTACACCTATGATGTGAGCCAGAGCGTATGCGCCAGCGGCGAGACATACGCGGTGGGGCGGTTGGCAAAGATGCAGGACGGTGGCGCCATTACCCAGTACTGCTACAACCGCTTCGGCGATCTGGTGCGCAAGGTGCAAACCACCAACGGCAAGTCGTTGGTGCTGCGTTACGCCTATACATCGGGCGGCCGGCTGCAACAGATGACCTACCCGGACGGCGCGGCGGTGGACTACGTGCGCAATGCCCAGGGCCAGCCAGTGGAGGTAGGTGTCACGCCGCCGGGCGGCAACCGCCAGGTCCTGCTGACAGGGGCGAACTACTATCCATTCGGTCCCTCGGCAGGCTGGACCTATGGCAATGGCCGCAACTTGCAGCGCATCTACGACCAGGACTATCGTCCGCAGGCGATCCAGGACGCGCGTCCGGGTGGCTTGGAAATCGGGTTCGGGTTCGATCCGGTGGGCGACCTGATCGCACTGACGCCGGCGGGCAATGCCACGCCGGACATCACCTTGGACTACGACCCGCTGGGGCGGCTGACGGCCTTCAAGGATGGCCAGACCGGTGCACTGATCGATGGCTATACCTACGACGCCACGGGCAACCGGCTCAGCGCACAGGTCAATGGCGCGGTGCAAGGGTATACCTATCCCAGCGACAGCCACCGGTTGAGCGCGGTGGCCGACACGGCGCGCACCTATGATGCGGCGGGCAACACCACGGCTATTGGCGGCACGGCGCGGCAATACGTGTACGACGCCACCGGCCGGATGAGCCAGGCCCGGCGCTCCGGTTCGGTGACGATGAACTATCGCTACAACGGCAAGGGAGAGCAGGTGCGCCGGTTCCTGGGCAGTATCAACACCTACACGCTCCACGATGAAGCGGGCCACTGGCTGGGCGACTACGATGGCAACGGCGCACCGTTGCAACAGGCGATCTGGCTGGACGACCTGCCGGTGGGCCTGCTGGCGGCAGGAGGACAGCCGTATTACATCGAACCGGATCACCTGGGCAGCCCGCGGGTGGTGATCGATCCGGAACGGGACGTGGCGGTGTGGACATGGAGCCTGAAAGGCGAGGCGTTCGGCAATACCGTGCCGGATCAGGACCCGGATGGGGATGGCAGCGCATTTGTATTGGATATGCGGTTCCCGGGTCAGCGGTTTGATATGGCTAGTGGGCTTAATCAGAACATCTTCCGAGACTACGAGTCAGGAAGTGGACGCTATGTGGAGTCTGACCCGATTGGATTAAAGGGCGGAAGAAGTACTTATGCCTATGCTCTAGGGAACCCAATTAGTTTTACAGATCGGTTAGGGCTAATTACTCTGCCGCAGGACCCTTCTGGCCTCCCGCCCAATTGGAATCCTGATCCTTCCCATCGCGATCCGAACGGTGAGCGTTGGACTAATGGTACCGATGTGCTCGACTTCCATAGAGGGCGGCCAGGCCTGCCAGGATGGAGGGGTAGGGATCACTGGCACCATGATGAGGGCGATAAGCACTACGCGCCAGGCGAAGAGTGTCCGACAACGGATGATGATGCTCCAGCGGAAGATCAGGAATTCATGGAGAAGATGAGTAAAATCACGGGATTAACAGGAACAGCGCTGATCATGTATTTGATTATCTCTGAAGGATCTCGTTTATTCCCACCAAGAAACCTAGTGCCTGTTCCATAGGAGTGTAGCAATGGAGCGAATCGCAAGTGGTGTCAAAGATTCTCTGTTTGAGAAAGGTGATCTGCACGATTGCAGAATCAGCGATGTCCTGTGGAGTCTAAAGTCAAATCGCCTCTTAGTGTCGATAATAGATTTGAATGCAAATTTCGCTGGGCTGCCCGAGTACTCTGGCCCACAACCTGGATGCCTCGTTTTCGATGGGGTCCAATCGGTGCGCGTTGATGTTGCGCCGGAGAGCGACAGGATTTATGAGGCTTCATTTCGCGTGGATGAAGGCGTGCAAGCGGTTGAGCTCACCTTCTCGCCGGCTGGAAAATTTGTCGTGCATGCCGAAAAAGTAAGCATCAAGGAAAGCGGCGACGAATGATCTGGCGCCGGCCTAAGAGCGTGTTCAAAGTCTCGCCCGCGTGATGTGAGAAGCTCGCTGGGTGAGAAAAGGTTACCCCAGCGATATCAAGCGCTCATATTATGAGATTATTCTATTCCGTGGAAAATTGGTCGGGCCAGAGCAACCAAAATTTGCCGTGCGACTATGAATACAATGCGCCACCGAGGTCCTGCCGTGACAGAGCTTTATCTCATTTAGCCGCATCCTGAATATTCGATGCTGGCGCTTGTCAGACCTGATGCGACGCGTGGGCGTAGGGCTGCCTCTACCGAGACAGCAGTCCGGCGAGCTTAGCCAAGGTGCCGCGGCTGCCGTAACCAGATGCAGACACCGCCCATGTGACACTGCCGCCTCCTCGCAACCGGTGGCCGCGGCACGATGGGCGCACGTATTGAAGACCACGCGATGCTCGGCAACTGCCGCAGCGCCGCCCTGGTGGACCGCGACGGCACGATCGACTGGCTGTGCCTGCCGCGGTTCGATTCCGACGCGGTGTTCGCCGCGCTGCTGGGCGCGGAGGAGCACGGCTGCTGGCAGCTGGCGCCGGCCGGGGACTACCGCAGCCATCGCCGCTACCGTGACGGCAGCCTGGTGCTGGAGACCACCTTCGAGACCGCGCAGGGCGAGGTCCAGGTGCTGGACTTCATGGCCACCAGCGACAACGAGGAGATCCATACCCACCTGGTCCGCGTGGTGCGCTGCACGCGCGGGCGCGTGGCGATGAAGATGCGCCTGCTGCTGCGCTTCGACTACGGCCATTTGGTGCCGTGGGTGACCCAGATCGAAGGCGGCATCCAGGCGGTGTGCGGGCCCGACCGCGTCAGCGTGCGCACGCCGCTCAAGCTGGAGGGTCACGACCTCGCCACCGAGGCGCAGTTCGCGCTGGAAAGCGGCGGCAGCACCTGGTTCGTGCTCGGCCACGGCGCCTCCCACCACGAGCTGCCGCCGGCGATCGATCCGCTGCAGCTGCTCGCCGACACCGAGGCGTTCTGGGGGCGCTGGTCGTCGCGCTGCGTCCATGCCGGCCGCTGGGACCGGCAGGTGCGGCGCTCGCTGGTGGTGCTGAAGGGGTTGAGCTACCTGCCGACCGGGGCGATCGTCGCCGCGCCGACCACCTCGCTGCCCGAACGCCTGGGCGGCAACCGCAACTGGGACTACCGCTACTGCTGGCTGCGCGACTCGGTGTTCACCCTGCTCGCATTGCTCACCGCCGGCTACATGGACGAGGCGGTGGCGTTCCGCGACTGGCTGCGCCGCACCGTGGCCGGCTCGCCGGAGCAGCTGCAGGCGCTGTACGGCGTCGGCGGCGAACGCCGCCTGCTGGAATGGGAGGTGCCGTGGCTGCCCGGCCATGCGGGTTCGTCGCCGGTGCGGATCGGCAACGCCGCCGCCACCCAGTTCCAGCTGGACGTGTATGGCGAGCTGGTCGGCGCGTTCCACTACGCGCACAGCAAGGGCATGCCCGCGCCGGAGTGGGGCGGCTCGCTGTTCGAGGCCTACCTGGACCAGCTGGAGCAGCGCTGGTGCGAGCCGGACGAGGGCATCTGGGAGATCCGCGACCGCCGCCGCCACTTCGTCCATTCCAAGGTGATGGCCTGGCTCGCGTTCGACTGCGGTGCGCGCGACGGCTTCAGCAACGCCGACGCCGAGAAGCGCGCGCATTGGCGCGCGCTGGCCGACCGCATCCATGCACAGGTACTGGAGCAGGGCGTGCACCCGGACGGCCACTTCGTGCAGAGCTACGGCTCGGACCGGCTCGATGCGGCCTGCCTGCTGATCCCGCTGGTCGGCTTCCTGCCGCCGGAAGACCCGCGCGTGGCTGCGACCGCCGACATCATCGCGCGCGAGCTCAGCGTCGACGGCCTGGTCGAACGCTACCGCGCCGACGACAGCGCCGACGGGCTGCCGCCGGGCGAGGGCGTGTTCGTGGCCTGCAGCTTCTGGCTGGTGGACAACTACGCGCTGCTGGGGCGCCGGGCCGAGGCGACCGCGCTGTTCGAACGCCTGGTCGGGTTGTGCAACGATGTCGGCCTGCTCGCGGAGGAATACGATCCGCGCAGCGGGCGCATGCTCGGCAACTTTCCGCAGGGTTACTCGCACGTGGCGCTGGTCAACAGCGCGCTGCGCCTGCACGGACTTTCCGGTGAAAAGGAAACGCATCCATGAGCGACACGGACAAGACCTCGGTTCCGCCCTGCATCATCGTGGTGTTCGGCGCGCGCGGCGACCTGACCCGCCGGCTGGTGCTGCCGGCGCTGTACAACCTGCGCCGCTCCGGCGCGCTCGGCGAGCATTTCGCCATCGTCGGCGTCGACCACGGCGACATCAGCGAGCGCGCGTGGCGCTCCAACACCGGCCGCGCGATGCGCGAGCTGATGCACAACCGCGACGCCGAGTTCCAGGGCGACGGTTTCGACGAGCACGCCTGGGACTGGCTGCGCGAGCGCATGCACTACCTGCGCGGCGACTTCGCCGACCCGGCCGCCTACCAGAAGCTCGGCGCGCTGCTGGAGAAGCTGCACCCGCGCTACGCGACCCAGGGCAACGTGCTGTTCTACCTGGCCACCGCGGCGCGCTTCTTCGAGCCGGCGCTGCTCAACCTCGGCGCCGCCGGGCTGGTGAAGCAGCGCGAGGACGGCGGCTGGAGGCGGGTGATCGTGGAGAAGCCGTTCGGCCACGACGTCGCCAGCGCGCGCCGGCTCAACGACATCGTCGCGCGCGTGCTCGACGAGGACCAGGTGTTCCGCATCGACCATTTCCTCGGCAAGGAGACGGTGCAGAACATCCTGGCGTTCCGCTTCGCCAACGGCCTGTTCGAGCCGGTCTGGAACCGCGACCGCATCGACCACGTGCAGATCACCGCCGCCGAGACCATCGGCGTGGAAGGGCGCGGGCGCTTCTACGACCCGACCGGCTGCCTGCGCGACATGGTGCCCAACCACCTGTTCCAGCTGCTGGCGATGATCGCGATGGAGCCGCCGGCGGCGTTCACCACCCAGGCGATGCAGCGCCGCCGTGCCGAGGTGATCGAGGCGGTGCGGCCGCTGACCCCGGCCGACGTGGTGCGCGGCCAGTACGCGGCCGGCGCGATCAACCGCAGCGCGGTGCCCGGCTACCGCGAGGAGGACACGGTGCCGGCCGACTCCAACACCGAGACCTACGTGGCGATGAAGCTGGCGGTGGACACCTGGCGCTGGGCCGGGGTGCCGTTCTACCTGCGCACCGGCAAGCGCCTGCGCGAGCGCACCACCGAGATCGCGATCCGCTTCAAGCCGGCACCGCTGGCGCCGCTGCGCAGCGCCGAGATCGGCGGCTACGGCCCGGACTGGCTGGTGCTGCACATCCAGCCCGACGAAGGCATCTCGCTGCAGTTCGACGTCAAGCGCCCGGGCGCGCGGGTGAGCCTGGCGCCGGTGCGGATGGACTTCCGCTATCGCGACTGGTTCCCCAAGGAGTACACGGTCGGCTACGAGCGCCTGCTGCAGGACTGCATGAACGGCGAGTCCGGGCTGTTCCAGGACGCGGCGATGGTCGATGCCGCCTGGCGCATCGTGCAGCCGGTGCTGGACGCATGGAAGGAGCCGCCCGGCGACTTCCCGAACTACGCCGCCGGCAGCGCCGGCCCGGCCGCCGCCGACGCGCTGCTGGCGATCAACGGCGGCCACGCTTGGCGGGCGCTG
>DNXT01000167.1 GCA_003505795.1 Lysobacteraceae bacterium
CCGGTCGAACGCGGCGCCGGCCTGGTCCCGTGGGCCGGCAGCACTCGTCCTCTTTAAGCCGCTTTTCGCGGGAAGCCGCCCGCAGGGCGGACGCGGCGCGCTTCCGTGGCAGCGACTTCGGCCCCGCCGGGCCTGCCGGCGAAGCGTCGCGACTGAAGTCCCTCCCGCCGCCGAGATTGTCCGGCGCCAGCGGCGCTGGCACAGTGGCGGCATGCCCAGCCTTATCCTCGTGATGATCGCCGCCGCGGCGGCCTATGCGTTCTGGAATTCCTCGCGCGCGGCGGCCGAGCGCGCCGAAGTGCTCGGCCGCAACGCCTGCCGCGCCGCGGACGTGCAATGGCTCGACCAGAGCGTCCACGCCACCGGCCTGCGGGTGTGCCGCCTGCCCAGCGGCTGGCTCGGTTTCGAGCGCACGTTCCGGTTCGACTATTCGCACGACGGCGTCGACCGCCACAGCGGCCGCCTGGTCCTGCGCGGCGAGGACCTGATCGCCTTCACCGGTCCGGCGATGGCGAGCGTGACGCCGCTGCGCGGGCCGTCGCGCCCGATCGACGTCGATCCGGGCGAATGAAACGCGAGAGGCGGCCATCGCGGGCCGCCTCTTGCCGGCATGCCCGGTAGCCAGGCCGCCCCCGACGGGTTTGCGCGCTCCTACTTCACCACGCGCAGATGGGGACGCTTGCCGGCGCTCGGCGCCTCGTCGCCGCCCTGGGCGGGCGGCGGCGCGTCGTCGTCCGGCGGCTCGGTGCTGGTCCCCGGGATGTCGTCCGGCAGCGCCATGCCCTGCCCGGTCTCGCGCGCATACACGGCCAGGATCGCCGCCATCGGGACCTGCACCGGATAGCTCACGCCGCCGAAGCGCGCGGTGAAACTGACGCCCTCGTTGTCCATGTGCAGGTGCACCACCGCGCGCTCGGCGATGTTGAGCACCACGCGCCCGTCCTTCACCGCGCTGCCGGGCACCTGCACGCCCGGCAGCCCCGCGTCGACGAGGATGTGCGGCGTCATGTCGTTGTCGTTGATCCACTCCACCAGCGCCCTCAGCAGATAGGGGCGATGGCTGCTCATGCGGGGAAAGTCTTCGCTCATGCGCGACAGTTTACGCGCAGCCCTGCATCGGAGTGCATCCGCACCGCGGCTGCGCGCACGTCATACAGGCGACAGACATCAGCCCGGCAGGTCGCGCAGCTTCTTTTCCTGGTCGGTCAGGCTGCGGATGAAACCGGGATTGCGGAAGATGCGGTTGCCGTAGTCCTCGATCGCCTTGCCGTCCTTGGGCAGCGGAATGTCCAGTGCCTCCAGCCGCCAGATGATCGGCGCCATCGCGCAGTCGGCCAGGCTCATTTCCGGATTGAGGAAGAACTTGCTGGCCTTGAACAGCGGCACCGAGGCGGTGAGCAGTTCCTTCAGGCGCTTGCGGCCGGCTTCGGCCTGGGTCTTGTTGCCGAGCTGGATCGCCTGCACCTGCGGCACCCAGTCGTGCTCGATGCGCAGCATCGCCAGGCGCAGGCGCGCGCGCGACAGCGGGTCGACCGGCATCAGCGGCGGATGCGGATAGCGCTCGTCCAGGTATTCGCTGACCACCGAGGCCGCGTACAGCACCAGTTCGCGCTCGACCAGCGTCGGAACCGAGTGGTACGGGTTCAGGTCGATCAGGTCCTCGGGCGGATTCTGCGCATCGACCGGCACCAGATCGTAGTTGACGCCCTTGGCCGCCAGGACCAGGCGCACGCGATGGCACAGGACATCATCGGTGGAGGAAAACAAGGTCAAGGTATTTCGCATACGCACACTCGTCGCCATTCAAGGCTCTCCAACGACCGGAATCCGCCGGCCGCATCGGCGCCGCCGGCCCATTGCCGACGGTCGCCACGGTGACCCGAGTGTGCAATTACGCGCCGAAAAAGCCAATACCACCGCCCCCCGCGCCAGCCCGGCAGGATCAGTGGACGTCCTTCCAGTATTCCTTCTTCAGCAGGTACGCCAGGAACGTCAGCAACGCCAGGAACAGCACCACCCATACGCCCATGCTCTGCCGCTTCAGCGCCGCCGGCTCGCCGGCGTACTCGAGGAAATTGCTGATGTCGCGCACGGTCCGGTCGAACTCGACCAGGTTCTGCCGGCCCGGCTGCGCCAGCTTCAGCCCGACCACCGGCTTCTCCCCGGTGACCTTGTCCACCGGGCCGTACTCCGGCTGCTGCAGGCCCTGCAGCTCCCACAGCGGGTTGGGCATCGACGCATTGGGGAACAGGGTGTTGTTCCAGCCCAGCGGGCGCGACTGGTCCAGGTGGAACGACTTGAGGTAGGTGTAGACCCAGTCGGTGCCGCGCACCCGCGCGATCAGGCTCAGGTCCGGCGGCGCCTTGCCGAACCACTTGGTGGCGGCGTCCTGCGGCATCGCGTTCTCGATGTGGTCGCCGATCTTGCCGCCGGTGAAGTTGAGGTTGTCCATCACCTCCTGCTCGCTCAGGCCGAGGTCGGCGGCCATGCGCGAGTAGCGCAGGTACTTGAGCGAGTGGCAGCCGGAGCAGTAGTTCATGAACAGCTGCGCGCCACGCTGCAGCGAGGCCCGGTCGCCGAGGTCGTTGCCGGCCTGCTGCAGCGCCGCCCCGCCCTCGGCCGCGGCCAGCGCCGCGGAAAACACCATGCCCGCTGCCGCGGCGGCGATCCGCACGATCCATCGCTTAGTCATGTGTGGTCACCCGTTCCGGAACCGGCTTGGTCTTGTCCAACGTGGTCCACAGCGGCATGGTGATGAAGAAGGCGAAGTACAGGAACGTCAGCACGCGCCCGATGTAGGTCTCGTGGATGTCGGTGCCCGGACCGGAGCCGATCACGCCCAGCCAGACGAAGCACACCGCCAGCACGCCGAGGGCGACCTTGGAGATCCAGCCGCGGTAGCGGATCGACCTGACCTTGGACCTGTCCAGCCACGGCACCAGGAACAGGATCGCGATCGCCGAGAACATCACCAGCACGCCGCCGAGCTTGTTCGGCACCACCCGCAGCATCGCGTAGTAAGGCGTGTAGTACCACACCGGCTTGATGTGCTCGGGCGTGACCAGACGATTGGCCTCGGTGAAGTTGTCGTGCTCCAGGAACAGGCCGCCGAATCCCGGCGCGAAGAAGATGATGAAGGCCATGATGACCAGCAGGAAGCCGACCCCGACCATGTCCTTGACCGTGTAGTACGGGTGGAACGGAATGCCGTCGGCCGGCTTGTTCGGGTCCCAGCGGTTGCCCTTCGGGCCCTTCTTGATCTCCACGCCGTCGGGGTTGTTGGAGCCGACCTCGTGCAGCGCGCCCAGGTGCAGCACCACCAGCAGCAGCAGCACCAGCGGCAGCGCGATCACGTGCAGGGCGAAGAAGCGGTTGAGGGTGGCGTCGCCAGGCAGGTAGTCGCCCATGATCCACTCGGTCAGGCCGTTGCCGATCACCGGGATCGCGCCGAACAGCGAGATGATCACCTTCGCGCCCCAGAACGACATCTGTCCCCACGGCAGCACGTAGCCCATGAAGGCCTCGGCCATCAGCACCAGGTAGATCAGCATGCCGAGGATCCACACCAGCTCGCGCGGCTTCTGGTAGCTGCCGTAGATCAGCCCGCGGAACATGTGCAGGTAGACCACGATGAAGAACAGCGAGGCGCCGGTGGAGTGCATGTAGCGGATCAGCCAGCCCCACTCCACGTCCCGCATGATGTACTCGATCGACGCGAACGCCTCGGCGGCGCTGGTCTTGTAGTGCATCGTCAGGAAGATGCCGGTGACGATCTGGTTGACCAGCACCACCAGCGCCAGCGAACCGAAGTAGTACCAGAGGTTGAAGTTCTTCGGCGCGTAGTACTCGGTGACGTGCTTGCGGTAGACCGGCATCAGTCCCGGCGCGCGGGCGTTGACCCAGTCGAAGACTCCGTTGGCGGTACGGACAAGGATGTTGGCCATGGCTCAGGCAGCCCCCGTGCTCTTGGCGGACGCGCCGCCGTCGGTCGGATCCACGCCGATGACGATGGTGTTGTCGTCCAGGTAGTGGTGTGGGGGCACCAGCAGGTTGATCGGTGCCGGTACGCCGTCGAACACGCGCCCGGACATGTCGAAGCGCGACTTGTGGCAGGGGCAGAAATAGCCGCCCTTCCACTGCGGGTCGTAGGGCTCGGGGCGGATCTCGGCGACCATCTCCGGCGAGCAGCCCAGGTGGGTGCACAGTCCGACCAGCACGGAGATGTCGGGCTTGATCGAGCGCAGCTCCGGGTCCTTCAGCACGTAGTCCGGCTGCTGGTCCTTGTTGTCGGACTTGGGATCCTTGAGCCGGCCATCGAGCGAGGGCAGCGCGTCCAGCATCGCCTTGGAGCGCTTGACGATCCAGATCGGCTGGCCGCGCCACTCCAGGATCAGGCGCTGCCCCTCCTGGAGGGCGCTGATGTCCGCCGTCACCGGCGCGCCGGCCAGCTTGGCCCGGGCGCTCGGATTCCACGACTTGATGAAAGGTACCGCTAGAAAACCAGCTCCTACCGCACCGACCACCGCGGTTGTCGCGGTCAGAAACCGGCGACGTCCCGTGTTGGCGGGTTCATTGACCCCATCGTTGGCCATCCGGCTCTCCGATTCTTGTTTGGGTAGCTTGAGGCTGCCAGCGGCCCAGTGGGGGTCGAGCCGCGCTGAATCCGGACCGAGTGTAGCGGAAGCCTCAATCGACAGACAATGCGGCAGCCGGCCCGGCGGGCGCGGCCCGGTTCACTGCGCCGAAGCCAGCGCGCCCCGGTAGCGGTCGGCCAGCAGCCCGACCCGTTGCACGTAGCGCTGGGTTTCGCTGTAGGGCGGCACGCCGCCGTACTTGTCGACCGCGCCTTCGCCGGCGTTGTAGCCGGCCGCGGCCAGGGTCAGGTCGCCCTTGAAGCGCTTGAGCAGCCAGGACAGGTACTGGACGCCGCCGCGGATATTCTGCGATGCATCATAGGAATCGCCGACCCCGAACCGGCGCGCGGTCGCCGGCATCAGCTGCATCAGGCCCTGTGCCCCGGCCCGGCTCAGCGCCATCGGGTTGTAGGCCGACTCGGCATGGATGATGGCGCGGACGATGGCCTCGTCGACGCCGAACTCGCGCGCGGCCGCGGCGATCTCGCCCTGGTAGGCGGCGGTGTTGAGCCGGACCGAACCGAAGTTCACGCCCGGATTGACCGCGCAGGCATAGCAGGTCTCGATGAAGCTGTAGCGGATGGTGCGCAGCCCTTCGATGCTGGCGACCTGGGTCGGGCGCGCGCTGGTGTAGTGGCGGACGCCGTCCTTCATGTAGGAATAGACCTGCCCGCTGACGACCCGGCGGGTGTTGCCGCCG
>DNXT01000165.1:0-2190 GCA_003505795.1 Lysobacteraceae bacterium
GCAGGCACGCGCGCCCGGGCGCGACCAGGGGCCGCGCGTGCTGGCCTTCGGCGCCGATGCGCAGGGCGAGGTGCCGCTGCCGTTCCAGGCCGATCCGGCCCTGGTCGGCGGCAGCCTGCGCGTGCTGCCGTTCCTGCTGACCGGCGACGCGCAGGTGGTGCGCCGGGTCGCCGACGCGATGGAGGACGTGCTGCTGGCGCAGGGCATGGCCCAGGCCGATACCGCGCTGCTGGCGCAGGATGCGTTCGGCGCGCAGATCGAGCATGCGCGCTACCTGACCGTCAACGACCTGGCGGCGATGGTCTCGATGCAGTACGACAACCAGGGCCTGGCCGCGCTGTGGCCGCTGATCGAGGCCGCGCTGCTGGCGCCGCGGTCCGAGGAATGGCTGGACGCGTCGCCCCAGCCGCTGCTGCGCTACGCCGGCGGCGAGGCGCGCATGGCGCTGTTCGACCCGCCCGGCTGGTGCGCCCACTACGGCCAGGACCGCAACGAATGCGAGCGCCTGCGCCCGGTCTATGAGCAGTTCCTGGCGCGCCAGCGGCAGATCGCCGCGGTGCTGGAAGCGCACGCGATCCCGGTGCTGTACGTGCATGTCGAGCCGGGGCAGGACGCGCGCGCGGCGCTGGCCGGGTAAGGATGGATGCAATGCCTGCGCCTCGGCCGTGCCTGCGCCTCGGCCGCATGGCTCGATCAAGGACGAACGCGAGGATTCAGTGTGACAACCCGTTTTCTCCCGGCATGGCTGGGTTTCTGCTTATCCATAGCCACATGTGCGATGGCACCCCGGGCCGACGCAGGCGACGCCAGCCCAGCCACGTGCGAAGTGGACCCCGCGTCGATGGCGGCCTCGCCTGCCATTCCGGATGTCTACGACGCGCAAATGGACTTCGGCAGGACCATCGATGTACGCGTCCAGGTGGATGCCTCCGGAACGGCCCGGTCCGCGATGGTCGTCAAATCATCGCGTAACCGGCTGATCGATCGGGCCGCCACCGATGCCGCACAGCGATGGCGCTACCGCTGTACCGGCGGCGCCGGCGCTGCAATGGTCACCGTGCAGATTCCGAAGCCAGCATGCACTCTTGATCACACATCACGCGACCGACACCGACCGATCTATTCCGAACAGGCCAAGTCGTCGCGAAGCCGTGGCGTGGTGGAGGTGCTGCTGCGCCCTACGACAGACGACCCGGGCCTTGCCGAGGTGAGACTCGATGGCGGTAGCGGCAATGCGGCAAGCGATGCGGCCGTACTCGAAGCGGCACGGCACTGGCGCTTCCAATGCATGCCGGGCCCAGGCTCGCAGCAATCCTGGACCAGGGTGGTCGAGTCGTTCAACTTCGCATCGGAGCAGGATGCGCCTCGCGCCGCCCCCCAGGGATGTGGAGTACCGGCACAGACGTAGCGATCGCCGACGACCGGCCGCTGGAGTACGACACGATCGCCGAGTTCCTCGCCAAACTGCCCGAGAGGGACGACGTGGAACTCGATCAGGAGGCATCCCAGGGTCCCGGTACTGCCCTTTACACCACGAGCCGGGCAAAAGTCATGGCTGAGATCATGGCACCGAACCCAACTGGGCCGTTCCTCAGGCGGCCAACTGTCACGAACTGGATATTCTTCACATCACCGCATCCTTTCGCACCCTCGCTACTGCGCATCCACGCCACCGAGATCGCCGACGAGGCCACTCATACGTCACACATGCTCAAACGCGTAGCCGTGCTCTGCGAAGCCAGGCCTGACGCTTGCCACCTGTTGCGCGCGAAGACCGAAGAGAGTCTCTCGGTATCGTTGCCGTCGCCGCGGACGACCCCGGCAAGTCCGCCCAGGTAGAGCCAGATGCGGACGCCCGCCTGGGCGTCCGCGTTAACTTCAACTCACGGCGCCGGCGCGTCGTCGGTGGTGATCACGCCGCAGGCCAGGCGGCCGCCGGCATTGCCGGTGGGCTGGGTCTTGTAGTCGTCGGCGTCGGCGTGGACGATCACCGCGTGGCCGGCGATGTCGAACTGGTCGCCCTTGCCGAGATTGACGTTGCTCGACACCGGTCCGTCGATGGTGGCGTTGCCCTGCGCATCGGCGCTGATGTTGGGCATGTCGCCGCCGTGGTGCGGATCGCTGGCCACGTTGCCGTGGTCGACCTGCGCCGGGTTGAAATGGCCGCCGGCGCTGCTGCCGTCCGGTGCG
>DNXT01000165.1:2391-2642 GCA_003505795.1 Lysobacteraceae bacterium
GCGCTGCTGCCGTCCGGTGCGCTGCAGTCGCCCTTCTCGTGGATGTGGAAGCCGTGCTCGGTGTTCGGCTTCAGGCCGCTCAGCTGGCCGCTGACGCGCAGCGCGCCGTCGACCACCTTGAACGTCACCGTGCCCTTGACCTCGTTGCCCTGGGTGGGCTTGAGCTCGGCGCTGGCCGATGCCGGCGCCGGCAGGTCGGTGCCGGCCGGTGGGGGCGCCGCCGGCGCGTGTCCTTCGGCATGCTGCTCGGC
>DNXT01000314.1 GCA_003505795.1 Lysobacteraceae bacterium
CTGTCGGGGCTGAAGCCCCTCCCACAAGGGGCTCAGGTACCGGCAAGGCGCCGTTGCGAAGTCGCGCCTGCCAGGCCGGGGCGAATCGGGCCGAATCCCGGCGCGGTCAGTCGCGCAGGATCTCGCCGCTGAGGGCGTCGCGGATCGGGGTCGGCTGGGCGAGGCCGCCGGTGTCGCCGTCGAGCACGCCGTCGATGCGCTCGAGCAGTTCCGCCGGCAGCTCCTGGCGCCGGCGCGCCGGCGGCATGCCGGCCAGGTTGGCGCTGGTGGAAACCAGCGGCGCCTGCCAGGCCTCGCACAGCCGGGCGACCAGCGGGTGCGCGCTGATCCGCACCGCGATCCCGGGACGGCCGCCGGTGATCCATGCCGGCGCCTGCCGGGTGGCCGGCAGCACCCAGGTATGAGGGCCGGGCCAGCACGCCAGCACCTCGGCGAGGTGCGCGGCCGGGACCGCGTCCAGGTCCACCCAGTCCTGCAATGCGTCCAGGCGGGCGGCGACCACGATCACGCCCTTGTCGAGCGGGCGCCGCTTGATCTCGAGCAGGCGCATGACCGCGGGCCGCTGGCGCGGGTCGCAGCCCAGGCCCCAGACCGCTTCGGTGGGATAGGCGATGACGCCGCCCCGGCGCAGCGAGTCGACCGCGGTGGCGATGCTGAGTTCGGCAACCATGCGCGAAAGCTCCCGTAGCTGGCTCAGGCGTGCGCCGGTTCAGGCGCCCATGCCGCGCGCGCCAAGGCGTCCGTGACAACGGCGCGCGCTTGATTGCCGGTCATGCGAAGGGCGGCTTCCATGCGTGGACGATCAGCCGGCGCTCTTCTTCACGACCTTCTTCGCCACCTTCTTGGTGGCCTTCCTGGCGGTCTTGGCCGCCTTCTTGGCCGGCGCCTTCTTCGCGGCGGCCTTCTTCGGCGCCGCGTCCTTGGCCACCGCCTTGGTCGCCGTCTTCTTGCTGGCGGCCTTCTTGGCGCCGAAGCCCTTGCGCACCGGCTTGCCGGTTTCCTCGAGCAGCTTGACCACTTCCTGCAGGGTCAGCGAGGCCGGCTCGCGGTCCTTGGGGATCTTGCCGTTGAGCTTGCCGTCGCTGATGTACGGGCCGAAGCGGCCGTTGAGCACCTGGATGTCGCTGCCCTCGAAGCCCTTGATCACGCGGTTGCGCGCGATCTCCTCCTTCTCCTCGATCAGGAACACCGCGCGCGCCAGGTCGATCGTGTACGGATCGTCCTCCTTCTTCAGCGACGCATAGACGCTGCCGCGGCGCGCGAACGGCCCGAACCGGCCGATGCCCACGCTGACTTCCTGGCCGTTGTCCTCGCCGAGCATGCGCGGCATCAGGAACAGCTGCAGCGCGTCGTCCAGCGAGATCGAATAGATGCTCTGGCCCGGCCGCAGCGAGGCGAACTTGGGCTTGTCCTCGTCCTCGACGGTGCCGATCTGCACCATCGGCCCGAACCGGCCGATGCGCGCGCTGACCTCCTTGCCGCTGACCGGGTCGGTGCCGAGCACGCGCACGCTGCCGGCGTCGGTCTTGTCCAGCGAATCCTTCTTGTCCTCGACCAGTTCCTTGAACGGGCCCCAGAACTTCTCCATCAGCGGGATCCATTCCTCCTCGCCGCGCGAGACCGCATCCAGCTCGTCCTCGAGCTTGGCGGTGAAGTCGTAGTCCACGTAGCGGGTGAAGTGGCCGGCCAGGAACTTGGACACGGCGCGGCCGACGTCGGTGGGGCGGAAGCTGCGGCCTTCCATGTCCACGTACTTGCGGAACAGCAGGGTCTGGATGATCGAGGCGTAGGTCGAGGGCCGGCCGATGCCGTATTCCTCCAGCGCCTTGACCAGCGCCGCTTCGGTGAAGCGCGGCGGCGGCTGGGTGAAGTGCTGCTCGGCCACGATGCGGTCCAGCGGCACGCTGTCGCCGGGCTTCATCGCCGGCAGCTTGCGGCCCTCGTCCTCGTCCTCGGCGTTCTTGCTGTCCTTGCCTTCCTCGTACACGGCCAGGAAGCCGGGCACCACCACGGTGGTGCCGCTGGCGCGGAACACGTGCTCGCTGCCGGCGGCGAGGTCGACGCTGACCGTGTTGAGCGTGGCCGGGATCATCTGGCAGGCGACGGCGCGCTTCCAGATCAGCTCGTAGAGCCTGCGTTCGTCGTCGGACAGGAAGCGCGCCACCTGCGCCGGCGTGCGCAGCGCCGAGGTCGGGCGCACCGCCTCGTGCGCTTCCTGCGCGTTCTTGGACTTGGTGGTGTAGGCGTTCGGCTTGTCGGGCAGCGCGGCGGTGCCGTAGTCGCGCGCGATCACGTCGCGGATCTCCGACAGCGCGTCCTGCGACAGGTTGACCGAGTCGGTACGCATGTAGCTGATCAGGCCGACCGAGCCCTCGTCGCCGAGCGCCACGCCCTCGTACAGCTTCTGCGCGACCTGCATGGTCTTGCGGGTGGTGAAGCCGAGCTTGCGCGAGGCTTCCTGCTGCAGCGTGGAGGTGGTGAACGGCGGCGCCGGGCGGCGCTTGCGCTCCTTGCTGGCGACGTCGGTGACGTGCAGCGCGCCCTGCGCGGCCTGCTGGATGCGCAGGCGCGCGGCCTCGGCGGTGTCGCCGTCGGTGATGGTGAACTGCTCGAACTTCTCGCCGTCGAGCTTGATCAGGCGTGCGTTGAAATGCTGCGACGGGTGCGCGCAGGCGGCGTCGATCGACCAGTACTCGCGGGCGAGGAAGGCCTCGATCTCCTCCTCGCGCTCGACGATCATGCGCAGCGCCGGCGACTGCACGCGGCCGGCCGACAGGCCGCGCTGCACCTTGCGCCACAGCACCGGCGACAGGTTGAAGCCGACCAGGTAGTCGAGCGCGCGGCGCGCCTGCTGGGCGTCGACCAGGTCCGCGGCGATCGCACGCGGCTGGGCCATCGCCTCCTTGATCGCGCGCGGGGTGATCTCGGTGAACACCACCCGCTGCATCGGCTTGCCCTTGAGCAGGCCGCGCTCCTTCAGGATCTCGGCGATGTGCCAGCTGATCGCCTCGCCCTCGCGGTCCGGGTCGGTCGCCAGGAAGATGTCGTCGGCGGTCTTGGCGGCCTTGGCGATCGCCTCCACGTGCTTCTCGTTCTTCTCGATCAGCTCGTAGCGCATCGCGAAGTCGTTGTCCGGGTCGACCGCGCCCTCCTTCGGCACCAGGTCGCGCACGTGCCCATACGAGGCCAGGACGGTGAAGTCCTTGCCGAGGTATTTGTTGATCGTCTTGGCCTTGGCGGGCGATTCGACGATGAGCAGGTGCTTGGGCATGGTGGCGGATTCTTGGGGCGGGTCGCCCACGGGGCGGGTAGGGTGGCCTAATTGGCCCGTCGAGGGAAGCAGATCGGGTGTATCCCAGACGTAGACGCCCGGGGATTCGGGCCCCGGGCGTGCAGCTTTCCTATTATTAGTGGAATCACGGCGGCCGGGCGGCTGTCAAGCCGGAGGCGCCCCGGCCCGGTTCACCTGGCGGCCAGGCCGAGTACCGCGATGACCGCGGCCACGGCCACCGCCGACAGCAGGATCAGCGCGGCGTAGGCGGCCAGGATCACGATCGACACGATGTCCAGCCCCTGCTGCTGGCGCTGCGGCTGGTCGGTGAAGGCCCAGCGGTCGACCACCAGGGTGTCGCAGGCGAAATCGTGCGGGGCCTGCTTGCGCCGGGTCATGCCGGCCATGAACGCGGTGACCACCGCGCCGACGCCGCAGGTCAGCAGGGTCAGCAGCAGGTACGCGGTGTAGCGCAGGAAGCCGCGCCAGAAGCCGGTGCGGCCGCCGTCGCCGCGGGTCACCTTGATCCCGACCGCGAGCTTGCCGAGGCTGGCCTGGTGGCGGCTGGACTGCATCCAGCCGAAGTACGCAGCCGGCAGCGCGATGCTGATCCCGTACGCCAGCACGAAGAAGCCGATCGACGCCGCCGGCGAGGCGTCCCCGGTCTTGCCGGCGAGCAGCTGCAGGCTGAGGCCGAAGACCAGCATCAGCGGGATGATCACCGCGTAGGACAACATTGCGGTGACGAAGCTGTCGATGATGCTGGCGGCCGTACGTCGCCACAGCCCGGCGTACACCACCCCGGCCTGCGCCGGGTCGATGGCGCCGGGGCCTGCCGGCGCCGCGCCGGCGGTCGTATCCACGGCGGCGGCGGCCGGGTCGAGCGCGATGCCGAGCGCGTCCGCCTGCTGCCACAGCGGCTGCCACTAGATCGGAAGAGCG
>DNXT01000315.1 GCA_003505795.1 Lysobacteraceae bacterium
CGGTGCGGCGCCGGCGGCGCTCGTCGGCGTTGGCGAAGCGCGCGCGGTTGTACTCGGCCCAGCCGATCAGCGCCGCCGCGCACACCAGCGCGATCACCGGCAGCGACAGCAGCAGGAACGGATCGATCGCGTTCTGCTCCAGATACAGCCGGATGTAGGCGGTCTGCAGCCCGAGTGCCCAGGCCAGCAGCGTCAGCAACGGTACCCACAGGTAGAAGTACAGCATCCATGCCCCGGCGGTGAGGGCGCCCTGGGCGAGACGGCGCGAATGGCCCATGCGGTCGGGCAGGCGGATAAGCGGTGGCTGGTTCATCGGACGCCTCGGTCGGGGCTGCTCCAGCGGGCGCGCTGGCGCCGGCGCGCGGCCAGCACGGCGCGGGGGAAGGCGATCACGGCGGTCAGCATGCCGATCAGCCAGAACGCGATCGGGTACCAGATCACCCAGTAGAACTGGCGGGCCAGGCCGCGCTCGTAGCGCCGCTCGATCACCAGGCTGGTGGCGAACTGCAGCAGGCATACCACCGCCAGGATCAGGCCATGCCAGCGCGGCAGGATGGTGTCGACGTACAACGCAGGCGGCAGCGGCACCAGCTTGCCGAGCAGCCACAGCACGATGATCGCCAGCATGGTGTGGGCCCACACCAGACTCAGGGTGTACTCGGCTAGCACGCCCCACATCCGGCGTCGGCGCCACGACAGCGCGCTGCGGCCATGCGCCAGCAACACCTCGACGCCACCGCGGGCCCAGCGCAGGCGCTGCTTCCACAACCCGCGCAGGGTTTCCGGCATCAGCGTCCAGCACAGCGCATTGGGTTCGTAGCGGATGTCCCAGCCGTCGAGCTGCAGCCGCCAGGAGATGTCGATGTCCTCGGTCACCATGTGGTCGGCCCAGTAGCCGACCCGGTTGAGCGCCGACCGGCGGAACGCGCAGATTACTCCGGACACGGTGAACAGCCGGCCGTAGACGCGCTGGGCGCGCTTGATCAGGCCTACGATCGCGGAGAACTCGCCGACCTGCATCCGCCCCATCAGGGTGGTGCGGTTGCGCACGCGCGGGTTGCCGGTGACGCCACCGACGCGTGGGCCGTCGATCAGGTGGCCGACCATCCAACGCGTAGCCTGGGGGTCGAGCAGCGCGTCGGCGTCGACGCACACCAGGTAGTCCGAGCGCGCCGCCAGCGCGCCGATCCGCAGCGCGTTGGCCTTGCCGTGGTTGTGGTCCAGGTGCACCACCCGCAACCGCGGGTACTCGCTGGTGAGCTGGCGCAGGACCTCGGCGGTGCGGTCGCTGCTGCCGTCGTCGATCGCGATGACCTCGAAGTCCGGGTAGTCCTGAACGGTCGCCGCGGCGATGGTCTCCCCGACCGTGTCGGCCTCGTTGAAGCACGGCACCAGGATCGACACGAACGGCGTGCTGCGCATCGGCGGCGGCGTTTCCGGCCGCATCGCGCCGCGCTCGCGCCGCAGCGCGTAGTAGATCCCGCCGATCATCCAGAAGAACGCCATCACGATCGGATAGAAGAACGCGAAATTGAACAGCACCCACAACGCGGTGCCCGCGGCAGACGGCATCGGTCAGCGCCCCGGCTCGGAGGCGGACGTGTGGAGAACGTCTTGCGCGTGCATGGGTACGCGGAAAGGAGGGCAGACGGCGATTGCGGTGGAGGACGGCATCGGTCAGTGCTCCAGGTAGGGGAACTGGCGTGCGGAGAAGGCTTCGCGCGCCTCCGGCAGCGCCGGGTGGCCACCGAGGAAATCGTCCGGGTAGTACGCCAGGTGGCGCACGCCGGCGGCGCGCAGCAGCTCGGCCTCGTGCAGCAGCGTGCCCGGTGGCAGCGGCGTACCGTCGCGCCAGTCCACGCTCTGCAGTTCGAACACGGTGCGCGCGATCGCGCCGGGCTTGGCCGCCACCCGCGCCGCCAGTTGCCGCAGCCAGCGGTCGGGATCGCTGGCGTTCTCCATCCGCGGCATCGCCATCAGCGCGGTGTAGTCGTAGGCGTGCTGGAATGCGTCCAGGGTCTGGGCGAACCAGGCCTCGCTGTGTGGTTCCAGAACCGGCTGCGCGAACAGGTTGCGCACCGTCACCAACCGGGGCCGCCAGCGTTCGGCCGCAGCCTTCAGCTGCAAGGTGAAGTCGATCAGGCCGCGGGTGCGCGCAGCAGGACTGCCGCCGCCGTAGGCCGGTAGTTCGTCGTCGCGCAGGTAGGCGTCGTCGTGGAACAGCAGGCCTTCGAAGTAGGCGTTCGCAGCCAGGTCTTCGTAGACGTCCGTCGCGATCCGACGCGTGCGCGGATTGCCCGGATCCAGCCGTGGCACGTCGCGCGGATCCGGTGCATGCAGTTGCAGTGCGGCCTGGGTAGCCGCGTCGGGCAGGCGATAGCCGAGCACCGGCAGCCAGGCGAACACCCGTACCCCGGCGCGGGTGCGCAGCTGCCACGCCGCCCGGTTGAACAGGTCCGCGCGCATCGGCAGATGACGGTTGGGGAAGTACAGCGCCTCGGCCGCGCCGTCGCCGTCCGGGTCGGCGAAGGCCTGCAGGAACACATGGCTGGGCGCGATGTCGTGGATCCGCTGTACCAGTGCGTCGAGGTTGCGCGCGAGTTGCTCCGGATCCGGGTCGTAGACGTAATCCAGATCGATCTGCATCGCACGCATGCCGTCGCGCGCCAGGTCTCGGCGCAGCTCGCCTGCGAGGTCGCGCACGTCGGGGTTGTCGTACAGCAGCAGCCGCGCCAGGCTGTCCAGCGGCTGCTCGGTGACGCCGTCGCGGCCCTGCATGCCGATGTCGGCCTGCTGCGAGCGGCCTTCGAGGTCGAAGCTGAGCCGCATGCCCAGGCGCGCGGCGATCGCGTTGGTCTCTCGGTTGTAGGCCGCGTACGGCCACACCATCGCGCGTGGCGCGCGACCCAGTGCCTGCGCGATGCGATCGCGGCTGGTAGTCAGGTCGCGTTCGATCCGCGCCAGGTAGTCGGCCTGCGGCTCGTAGCCGCGGCTGCCGTCCCATTCGCGCGTGACCGCCGCCGGGGTCTGGTTGCCGTAAGGGTTGCCGGTGACGCCGCGATGCAGATCCTCGCTGTGCGAGCCGATCTCGACCAGGCCGCTGGCCTGCATCTCGCGCAGCTGGTCCCAGGTGACGAAGTCGTCGCCGGTGAAGTCGCGCGGCCCGTAGCGCACCACCTGGCCGGCCGGCAGGTCGACCCAGGACGTGACCGGTGCGACCAGTGCCGGGTAGCGGTAGGCGCGCAGCAGCGGGAACACCCGGGTGTAGACGCTGCGCAGGCCGTCGTCGAAGGTCAGCAGCACCGGCCGCGACGGCAATTCGGCGCCGCCGTCGCGTGCGTCCAGTACCTGCTGCACGCTCACCGGGTGGTAGCCGTGGCTGCGCAGCCAGTCCAGGTGCGCGACGAAGTTGGCGGTGGACACCGCGTAACGGTCGGCGTCGCCCTTGGGCGCGACGTCGTCGCGTACGTCGTGGTAGCTCAGCACCAGCAGCCCGGCCTGTGCCGGCCACGCCAGCACCAGCAGAAGCAGCGCCAGCAGTCTTGGCAGCAGCCCGTTCATGGCGCACCTCCCCAGCGGTAGTCGATGTCGAAGCCGACGTGCTGCTCGCGCATGCCGTCGTAGACCGGACGCGACCAGCTCAGGCCGTATTCCAGCGCCCGGCCGTCACCGAGCGACCACAGGTGACGGTAGGCCAGCGACGGCAGCCAGCGCGTGCCGTAGCCCCACTGGTAGGCCGGGCCGGCGGCAAGCTCCAGGCGTTGCCGGAATGCGTGTTCATAGCGGCGCCAGCCGATCTGCTCCAGGCCCACGCCGAGTGCCAGCGCAGCGTCGCGGCGCGGATTGTAGTAGTCGCCGCTGCGGGTGCCGCCGGCGCGTCCGGTCGAGGCCCGCAGCAGGCCGTCGAGCAGCAGATGCGGGGCCGCCCACAGCCGTTGTGTGCCGGCCAGGTCGAGACTGTCGCGGCGGTTGCCGTCGTCGTAGCGCAGACGCCGCGCCTGCAGGTCCCAGCGCGTGGTGTCGACCGGTGTCCAGCATATCCCGGCGGCGAGGCCGTCGGCCTGGATGCCGAGCCGGCGCGCCTGCAGCGACGCTTCCGGATCCTGCCGGGTCGCGGCCAGGGTGGCGCTCCACGTATCGGAGAAGCGCCAGCCCGCTTCCAGCGACCAGGTCGGGTCATCGCGCCCGAAGTGGTCCAGTGCACGGCCGCCATAGACGGACAGGTCGAGCCTGTCGTAACGGTAATGCGCGCCCAGGCTCAGGCTGTGCTGGCGCACGCGCTCGCCAGGCAGGTCGGCCCAGTCGTCGCGCGCGCGCAGCCCGACCCGCCAGCGCGTGCCGATCAGCGGCGATTCGGCTTCCAGCAGGCTGCCGCCGTCGCGACTGCCGAGCGGCGATGCGCCGCCGTCGCCGCGGCCGATGCGGCTGGTCAGATGCACCTGCCAGCCGCGGTCGCGCGCCAGGGTGGCGCCGAGCCGAGCCAAGCCGGGATCGTCCGGGTAGTCGGCGTGCAGCGGTGCGAACGCGGCCTGTGCCAGGTCCGGCCGGCGCAACGCCCGCTGGTTCTCAACCACGCCGATGCGCGCGTCCTTCTGGCTCGGGTCCAGCGCCAGCGCGCCGAGGTCGCGCTGCAGCGCCGCCTGCGGCCAGCCGCGGTTAGCCTGCTGCGCTGCCAGTGCGGCCTGCAGCTCGGGATTGGCCGGCGCCAGCGCGACCAGCGCCCGCAGCATCCGCTCGGCCTGGTCGCCGTGGTTTGCCGAAGCCCGGGCGCGGGCCAACGCGATGTCGGCGGAGAACTTGTCCCAGTTCTCGTAACCAGTGGCGGCGCCGGCGCGGCGCGGCCACGCCGGCTGGGTCGCCGCCAGGTGCTCGAATAGAGGCAGCGCCTCGGCATAGCGCTCCTGCTCGATCAGCGCATGGCCGAGCAGGGTCTGGCTGTCGAAATCCTCCCGGCCCTGCGCCAGTGCCTGTCGCAGCACGGCCTCGGCCTCGGCCGGGCGGCGCAGGGTCAACATCGAGTCTGCCACCACCGGCAAGGCGTAGGCCGGTACGCCGACGCCATCGCGCCGCAGCATTGCGTAATGCTCGACCACCGCGCGATGACGCTGGCGCTGGTTGAGCGCCACCAGCGTGTCCACCCGCAGGCGCACGGCCTGCCAGCGGGTCTGGCGCGGGGTGTCGCGCTCGACCGATGCGATCCGGCTCAGCGCCTGGTCGGTCTCGGCATGGCGGTGGGCCTGGTCGATCGGTGTGGCGTCGGCGGCGCCGATGATGTGGGCGATGCGGTCGTTGTCGATCCGTTCGCGTTCGTCGTCGCGGAACCAGTCCGGACGCAGCCGCACCTGCTCCCATGCCAGTTGCGTGCCGCCGAGCGCATCCAGCGTCAGTGCACGCATGCGGTAGGCGCCACTGTCGTGTGGATCGGCCTGCAGCACGCGTTCGTAGATCGCCAGCGCGTCGACCTCGCGGTGCGCATCGCGTAGCCGGTCGGCCTGCTGCATCGGGGTAAGGATCGCGGGACGCGCGCCGTCACCGCCCATCGCGTCGTCGGGCCGCACGCGCTCCTGCGCATGGACGGCGCATGAGGCGAGCAGGGCGAGGGAGAGGGCCGAGAGGGCGGGGCCGCGTGGACTACGCGAGCGCGGGAGCACGCAGGAAGCTTGGGCGAAGGAGAAAGGAGAGATGCGGCATGCGTTGGCTACGTATGCGGTGTCGACCGGATCCTGCGTATTTATGTGTAAATGCGGTGTCGATGACGTGTGGTTTTGTTGTTGGGCCCTTCGCAAGCGCGAACGCGGCTTGAACGCGCTGCGACCTGGATCTTGCAGCCAGGTGCCGGCTTCCGTTACGCGCGGACGCTCATTAAAGTGCGCTGACCACTCCCGGGAACCGCCCATGCGCCCAACCGTTCTCTGCCTCGCCATCGCTCTCTTCCTGCCCACCGCCGCCAGCCTCGCCCAGACCGCGCCGATGACGCCGGACATCACCGGCAAGCCGTTCGCCGCGCCGACCGAGGCCAACGACTACGTCAAGCGCGAGGTGATGATCCCGATGCGCGACGGGGTGAAGCTGCATACCGTGATCGTGGTCCCGAAGGGCGCGCACGCGGCGCCGATCCTGCTGACGCGCACGCCGTACAACGCCAGCGGCCGCACCGAGCGGCTGCGTTCGCCGCACATGAAGGACCTGCTCGCGCAGGGCGACGACGTGTTCGTCGCCGGCGGCTACATCCGCGTGATCCAGGACATCCGCGGCAAGTACGGCTCGGAGGGCGATTACGTGATGACCCGGCCGCTGCGCGGCCCGCTCAACGACACCCCGGTCGACCATGCCACCGACGCCTGGGACACCATCGACTGGCTGGTGAAGAACGTGCCCGAGTCCAACGGCAAGGTCGGCATGATCGGCTCCTCGTACGAGGGCTTCACCGTGGTGATGGCGCTGACCGATCCGCATCCGGCGCTGAAGGTGGCGGCGCCGCTGAGCCCGATGGTCGATGGCTGGATGGGCGACGACTGGCTCAACTACGGCGCGTTCCGCCAGGTCAATTTCGACTATTTCACCGGGCAGCTGACCGAACGCGGCAAGGGCATGTCGATTCCGCGCGCCGGCTACGACGACTACAGCAATTTCCTGAGCGCCGGTTCGGCCGGCGACTACGCCAGGGCGGCCGGCCTCGACCAGCTGCCGTGGTGGCACAAGCTCAGCGAGCATCCGGCCTACGACGGCTACTGGCAGCAGCAGGCGCTGGACAAGGTGATGGCGAAGACGCCGCTGAAGGTGCCGACGCTGTGGCTGCAGGGGCTGTGGGACCAGGAGGACATGTACGGCGCCAACCACAGCTACCAGGCGATGGAGCCGCGCGACCGCGGCAACGACCGCAACTACCTGGTGATGGGGCCGTGGCGGCACAGCCAGGTCAACTACGGCGGCGAGGCGCTGGGCAACATCCGCTTCGACGGCGACACCGCGCTGCAGTTCCGGCGCGACGTGCTGCGGCCGTTCTTCGACCAGTACCTGGTCGACGGCGCGCCCAGGGCCGATACCCCGCCGGTGCTGGTCTACGACACCGGCCGCAACCGCTGGGACCGCATGCAGCGGTGGCCGGCCAGCTGCGCGGAGGGCTGTGCGGCGAAGTCCAGGCCGCTCTACCTCGGCGCCGGCGGCGCGCTGTCGTTCGATGCCCCGGCGCCGGGGCAGCCCGGCTACGACGAGTACCTGTCCGACCCGGCCAAGCCGGTGCCGTTCGTGCCGCGGCCGGTGCACTTCGCCGACCGCGATATGTGGACCACCTGGCTGGTGCAGGACCAGCGCTTCGTCGACGGCCGTCCCGACGTGCTGACCTACGTCAGCGAGCCGCTGACCGAGCCGCTGCGGATCGGCGGCGTGCCGGGGGTCAACCTGCAGGCCTCCACCAGCGGCAGCGACAGCGACTGGGTGGTCAAGCTGATCGACGTGTACCCGGACGAGATGGCCTCGAACCCGAAGATGGGCGGCTACGAGCTGGCGGTGGCGATGGCGATCTTCCGCGGCCGCTACCGCGAGGGTTTCGACACGCCCAAGCCGATCGCGCCGGACCAGCCGCTGGCCTACAGGTTCGATCTGCCCAACGCCAACCACACCTTCCAGCCCGGCCACCGGGTGATGGTGCAGGTGCAGTCCAGCCTGTTCCCGCTGTACGACCGCAACCCGCAGAGCTACGTGCCGAACATCTACTTCGCCAAGCCCGGCGACTACCAGAAGGCCACCCAGCGGATCTGGCACACGCCGCAGCAGCCCAGCTTCATCGAGTTGCCGGTACTGCGCTGAGGCAGGGCGGCCGCGGGCCTCGCGCCCGCGGCGCATGGCGGCATCACCGGTGCCGGGACGCGATCGCCGTCCTGATTCTGAGCACGTCCTCGGGAGTGTTGGCGTTGGCCAGCGCGTCGTGACGGCCCGTCTGGACCGGGCGCACCCGCAGCTGCGCCAGCGCCCGCCGCGGGCTGGCGTCCTGCCGGGCGATGCAGGCCGCCAGGGTGGCGCGGCTGGAGGCTTCCCAGATCGCGCACAGCGGCTCGAACTGGCCGTCGGCCTCGCTCAGGTAGGCGGTCGCGTCGCCTTCCTCGAACCGGGACGCCACCAGCCTCGCCAGGGTTTCCTGGTCGAGCAGCGGGAGGTCGCACGCGACCACCAGCCAGCCGGCCAGCGGGTCGTGCTCCAGCGCCGCCAGGATGCCCGCGGCGGGACCGCCGTCCTGCACGCCGTCGACGATCAGCGGAAACCGCGACCGCAGCGGATCGTCGCGCTGGATGCTGCGCACCGACACGAAGCAACGGTCGACGAACGGCGCCAGCAGGCGGTAGGCGCGCTCGAGCTGCGGCGCGTCGCCATAGGCGATGTAGGCCTTGTCGCGCTGCATGCGGCGGCTGGCGCCGCCGGCCAGGACCAGCCCGTGCAACGGCTTCCGGCCGCTCATGGCGACCGCGCCCGCCCGGGGCCGGA
>DNXT01000316.1:0-579 GCA_003505795.1 Lysobacteraceae bacterium
GTCCCGTACGCCGCAGCAGACCGCCCAACGTGATCTCCCGCCTCGCCGCCGCCCTGTCCCTCGCCCTGCTGTCCGCCGTGCCGGGCACCGCCTTCGCCGCCGTGCCACCGGCCACGGCCGCCGCCGCGGCCAAACCCGCCGAGAGCGCCGCCGATGCGCGCTTCAAGGCGATCTATGCCAAGGAATGGAGCTGGCGCCAGGCGCAGACCGGCGCCGCCGACGAGGACAACGACAGCACCGGCGACAACACCCACCTGCCCGACGTCGGCCCGGACGCGCAGCAGGCCCGGCTGCAGGTCTGGGACGACGTGCTCAGGCAGCTCGACGCGATCGACGTGAAGCAGCTGTCGGCCGACAACCAGGTCAACTACGCGATCTACCGCCCGCAGGTCGAGAACCTCGCCGCCGAGGTGCGTTTCAGGGCCTACGAGATGCCGTTCAACTCCGACAGCTCGTTCTGGTCGAACCTGGGCTTCATGGCGCAGCGGCAGATGCGCACCCCGGCCGAGTACCGCGCCTACATCGCCCGGCTCAACGACGTGCCGCGCTACTTCGGGCAGAACATCGCCAACATGCGCG
>DNXT01000316.1:690-2857 GCA_003505795.1 Lysobacteraceae bacterium
CATCGCCAACATGCGCGCCGGGCTGAAGCGCGGCTTCAGCGTGCCGCGCGCGGTGCTCGACGGCCGCGACGTGTCCATCGCCAGCGTCGCCGAGGTCGCCGACCCGGCCGAGTCGACCTTCTACGCCCCGTTCAAGCAGCTGCCGGCGACGATCCCGGCCGCCGAGCAGCAGCTGCTGCGCGAGGAGGCCAAGGCCGCGATCTCCGGCGCGCTGATCCCGGCATTCGGCAAGCTGCTGACGTTCTTCCGCAGCGAGTACGTGGCGCAGGCGCGCACCACGCTGGGCGCCGAGCAGCTGCCCGACGGCAAGGCGTTCTACCAACAGCAGATCCGCGAATACACCACGCTCGACCTGAGCCCGCAGCAGATCCACCGGATCGGCCTGGACGAGGTGGCGCGGATCCAGGCGCAGATGGACGCGATCATCGACCAGGTCGGCTTCAAGGGGCGTTCGCCGCAGACCCGCTTCGCCGATTTCCTGCAGTTCCTGCGCACCGACCCGCAGTTCTACGCCAAGACCCCGCAGGAGCTGCTCGACCGCGCCGCGTGGATCTCCAAGCGCGTCGACGGCGAGGTCGGCAAGTTCATCGGCACGCTGCCGCGCGGCCGCTTCACGATCAAGCCGGTGCCGGCCGACATCGCCCCGTTCTGGACCGCCGGCCGCGGCGGCGCCACCACCTACTGGGTCAACACCTACGACCTGCCGTCGCGGCCGCTGTACAACCTGCCGGCGCTGACCCTGCACGAGTCCTCGCCCGGCCACTCGCTGCAGGGCTCGCTGGCGCTGGAGCAGGGCGAGCAGCCGGCGTTCCGGCGCGAGAACTACATCTCCGCCTACGGCGAGGGCTGGGCGCTGTACACCGAGAAGCTCGGCGACGAGATGGGCATCTACGAGACCCCGTACGAGCAGTTCGGCAAGCTCACCTACGAGATGTGGCGCGCCTGCCGGCTGGTGATCGACACCGGCGTGCACCACGACGGCTGGACCCGCGAGCAGGCGCTGGCCTACCTGCGCGACCGCACCGCGCTGAGCGAGCACGAGGTCACCACCGAGGTCGACCGCTACATCTCCTGGCCGGCGCAGGCGCTGAGCTACAAGCTCGGCGAGATCACCATCGTCAAGCTGCGCGCCGAGGCGGAGAAGGAGCTGGGCGACACGTTCGACATCAAGGCCTTCCACGACGCGGTGCTCAGGCAGGGCTCGGTGCCGTTGCCGGTGCTGGAGTCGCAGGTGCGCGCGTTCGTCGCGCAGAGCAAGGCCAGGCAAGGCTGAGGCGGCGCCGTCGCGACCGAAGCGGCTTCCACGACGACAGCGCGGAGAGAGCTGAAGCCGATCTGGGCTCCATTGCTCGCGATGGTCCCCAGTGGCGCTGCGGCGCCCGGCGCGACGAAGCCGCTCGTACGGCGCCGGCGCGGCGATCAGTGCGGGAGGGATTCAGCCCGGCGCTTTCGCGGGCGGACAATGCTACGCAACCCTGCGTTGGTCGGCGCCGCTTTCCAGGCACCGTGGAGGTGCATGTGGCCGGCGCTGCGATTGTGTAACCGCCGCCGTCGCGGTTAACCTGCGCCGATGCTTGCCCGTGCCCGCCGTCTGCCCGCCCCGCTGCGCCTGCTGTTGCTGGCGCTGCTGGCGTTCGGCGTGGTCGGCTCGCCGCTGGCGTCGGCGCTGGCCGATGTGCACATGCTGGCGCACGACGCCGGCGACGCGCATGCCCACGAGCGCAGCGACGAAGACCCGGCCGCGAGCGGCGAGAGTGCCGGCGACCAGCTGCTGCACGCACTCGTGCACTGCGGCCACTGCCACGGGCAGGGCGGCGTGCTGCCGCCGGCGACCCCGTTGACGCTGCCGGCGCCGACGACCCAGATCTGTCCCGGCCTGGAGGCGCTGCTGCCGCTGCACGGCCGCCTCGACAGCCCGTTCCGTCCCCCGATCGCGGCCTGACCCTGGGCCGGCCGTCGCGCCGGCTCCGATGCGTCATTCCCCCGTATCCGGAGACATCCCATGTGGTTGCGACTGGCGGCTGTGGCCGCCTTCGCGGCGGCGTCCTGCGCGCTGGCGCAGCCGGCGCCGCCGCCCGATTCCAGCGGCAGTGCGCCGCTGACCCTCGACGCGGCAATCGACCGCGTCGCCCGCGTCCATGATGTTCTGCGCCAGATCGGAAGAGCG
>DNXT01000147.1:0-246 GCA_003505795.1 Lysobacteraceae bacterium
CCGGTGCAGCGGCCGACGGCGGCCGCGCCAGGTGATGTCGCGACGCCGTCGCCCAGCGCCGCCGCCACGCCCGAACTGGCGCCGGATTCGCCCTACCGCATCCTGATCGTCGAGGACGACCGCTCGCAGGCGCTGTTCGCGCAGAGCGTGCTGCACGGCGCGGGCATGCATGCGCAGGTGGAAATGGCGGCCGGCGGCGTGCAGCAGGCGATCAACGACTACCGCCCGGACCTGGTGCTGATGGAC
>DNXT01000147.1:489-928 GCA_003505795.1 Lysobacteraceae bacterium
GACCTGGTGCTGATGGACCTGCACATGCCCGACCTGGACGGCATCCGCCTGACCACGCTGATCCGCCAGAACCCGCAGCACCAGCTGCTGCCGATCGTGTTCCTGACCGGCGATCCGGATCCGGAACGCCAGTTCGAGGTGCTCGACAGCGGCGCCGACGACTTCCTCAACAAGCCGATCCGCCCGCGCCACCTGATCGCGGCGGTGTCCAACCGCATCCGCCGCGCGCGCCAGCAGGCGCTGCAGAGCGCCGGCGTGGCCATGGCCGCGCTGAGCGATCCGGAAACCGGCCTGCCGACCCGCGGCCACCTGATGCAGCAGCTCGGCGAAGCCCTGGACGCGCACCGCACCGGCGGCCTGGTGTTCATCGAGATCGCCAGCGCGCTCGGCCTGCGCGAGCGCTTCGGCTACGCCGCGTTCGAACGGCTGATGACCCAGG
>DNXT01000147.1:1190-2115 GCA_003505795.1 Lysobacteraceae bacterium
GAACGGCTGATGACCCAGGCCGGGCATCGCCTGGCCGGCAGCGCCAAGCCGTATCCGCTCGCCCGCCTCAACGACAACAGCTTCCTGCTGCTGGCCGCGGGCCAGGACGAGGCCGCGCTGCCGCGGTTCGTCGCCGGCATCCGCCAGCAGCTCTCGGCGCAGGCCTTCCCGGTCCGCGAGCAGGAATCGGTGCACCTGCGCTGCGCCGCCGGATTCGCCCCGCTGTCGGCCGGCTTCGCCGATGCCGGCACGGCGCTGGAGGCGGTCGAGCGCACCGCCCTGCAGGCGCGCCTGGCCAGCGACGGCGTGCTCGCCTACACCGCGCCCAGCGCCGAGGACAGCCAGGACCAGCTGCGCCTGGTCGAGGGCCAGCTCGAACTGGCCTACCAGCCCATCGTCGCCGTCGCCGGCGGCGACACCGCGCAGTACCAGGTGCTGCTGCGGCTGCGCCAGCCCGACGGCACCCTGCTGTCGGCCGGCCAGGTCATCCCCGCCGCGGAGGCGGCCGGGCGCATCGCCGACCTCGACCAGCAGGTGCTGGACCATGCGCTCGGCCTGCTGCACACCTACCAGCACGCGACCCCGCCGCTGCGGCTGTTCGTCTCGCAGTCGCCGCGCACGCTGGCGCGCGAAGCGTTCGCCGAGTGGCTGCTGAACTCGATCGCCCGGCGCGGCATCGCCGGGACCTCGCTGGTCATCGACCTGCGCCTGGGCGATGCGCTGATCCACGCGGTCACGCTGCAGCAGTTCTGCGCGCGCCTGATGCCGGCCGGCGTGCAGTTCTGCCTCAGCCAGTTCGAACCCGGCGACGAGGCCGACGCGCTGCTGGCGCAGCTGCCGCTCGGCTTCATCCGCATGGCCAACCGCTACGCCGGCAGCCACAACGACGCCGCCCTGCGCGACCGGCTGCGCGGCGCGATCGACC
>DNXT01000147.1:2329-2585 GCA_003505795.1 Lysobacteraceae bacterium
TCGACCTGGCCCATCGCCACGGTCTGCAGATCATCGGCCAGCAGATCGAGGACGCCCAGGCCGCCGCGGCGATGTGGATGAGCGGCGTCGACTTCATCCAGGGCAACCTGGTGCAATCGGTCGGCAACGACCTGAACTTCGATTTCCAGAACGCGGTGCTCTGATCCATGGCGCAGTCGGCGGGCCGTCCATCGGCAGCCTGGTTGGCCGGGTCCGCCGCCGCGGTCGCCAGCGTCGCGCTGGCGCTGGTGCTGGC
>DNXT01000461.1:0-5568 GCA_003505795.1 Lysobacteraceae bacterium
GCCGCCTGGTCCAGGTACTGGATCGTGGTGGTGCCATAGTTGATGTAGTCGTCGAGCTGCATCGCGAACACGCCGAACGACAGCAGTGCACGCGGTGCGAAGTACCACTCGATCGACGCGTCGTAGTTGGTGGAGACGATCGGGTCCAGCTGCGGGTTGCCGCCGCTGCCGGTGTGGGTCAGGTCTGCCAGCGACAGCGAGCCGGCCAGCGCCGAGTAGTCCGGACGGGTCATGGTCTGCGACACCGCGAAGCGCGCCACCAGGTCGTCGGACAGGTTGAACTTGATGTTGGCGCTGGGCAGCAGGCGGTTGTAGTCGTTGTTCTCGGTGATCGGCAGGTAGTCGCCGAAGGCCGAGCCGGTCACCGCGCCGGGGACGCCCGAGTCCAGCGGCAGCGCCTGGTTGTAACGTACCTTGGTCTTGGTGCTGACGTAGCGCAGGCCGAAGTTGCCGCTCCACGCTTCGCCGGCGAAGTTGGCCTGGACGTAGGCCGCGCCGATCTTCTCCTTCACTCCGTAGACGTCGGAGAAATAGAAGCGCGAAACCGGATCGCGATTGGCGAACTGGGCGTTGATCGCGGCCAGCTGCGCCGGGGTGTAGTACCAGATGCCGGTCGGGAAGCTGCCGTCCAGGTCGTTGCCGTAGTCGCCCGGGTAGGTGCCGCCGCTGGTCGGGTAAGCGGACAGGTCGGTCCAGTTGCCGGTCGGGCCCTGGGCGATCTCGAAGTCGTTGCGACGCTCATGCTCCGAATAGCGCACGCCGAAGTCGAAGCTGCTGAGCACGCCGTCGGTCCCGCCGAACAGCTCGCCGTCGGCCGCGAACCAGTGTTCCTTGTCGGTCACGTCGATGGCCTGACCGCCGAAGATCCAGCCCGAGCCGAGCATCTGCGTCGCCGGGGTGTTGACGCCACCCAGGTTCCAGTCGATCGGATCGCCGAGGCCGCCCATCGACCAGCTGGCGCCGCCGTTGGGTGCGAGGCCGGTTTCCAGCACGTCCTGGGTCGGGCTGCTGCCCTGGCCCTTGGTGGTGCCGGCCTGGAACTTGAAGCCGAGGATGTCCGAGGCCTGCCAGTCGGCGTCGAGGGTGACGTACTTGGACTCGGACGACGCGCCCGGGCGCGAGATCATGTCGTACACGCCGTAGGGCGTGGCCGGCGTGCCGGTGGTGGGCGCGTAGGTGGCCTGGGTCAGCACGCCGTTCCTGACCACGTAGCCCGGCTGCGGTGCCTGCGAGTCGGCGAACTGGCTCGTCCACAGCATGTAGTTGCGGTTGTAGTTGTCCGCTTCCAGCTTGGAGTAGAACGCGTTGAGGTTCAGGCTGAGGGTGTCGGTGGGCTTGACCTGGATATCGACCACGCCGCCCTTGCGCTCGCGCTCCTGCTCGAAGAAGGTCGCGCCGAGCAGGTTGGGGTAGTACACGCCGGCGAGATCCGGGTTGGTGGCGGTCACCGGCGCATCGGCGCCGATCTGGCCATAGCCGCCGACCACTTCCTGGCCGTCGCGACGCAGGCTGCGCTTCTCGTAGAAGCCCTGCACCATCACGCCGACGTTGTCGGCGTCGTTCTTCCAGTTGAGCAGGCCGCTCACCTGCGGCTTGGTCTCGTCCGGCAGGTCGGAGTAGGCGGCGCCGAGCGAGACCTCGGTGGTCAGCGAGTCGGCGAACTGCAGCGGCTTGCGGGTGATGATGTTGACCGAGCCCGCGCTGCCGCCTTCGACCAGCTTGGCCTCGGAGGTCTTGTGCACCACCACCTGGTCGACGATCTCGGATGGCAGCAGCGAATAGCTGACGCTGCGGCCGACGTTGGCGACCTGGCTGAGCACGAACCAGTCGCCGGTGCCGATGGTATGGCCGTTGACCAGGGTCTGGGTCAGGCTGGGGTTGGTGCCGCGCAGGCTGACGCGGTCGGCTTCGTCGAAGGCGCCCTCGCTGGCGCTGGACGAACTGATGTTGACGCCGGGCAGCTCGCGCAGGGTGTCGGCGACGTTCTTCGCCGGCAGCTTGCCGATGTCCTCGGCTGTGACCACGTCGACGTGCGACTGCGATTCACGCTTGGTGTCCAGCGACTTCTCCATGCTGCCGCGGATGCCGACCACCTGGATGGTGTCCAGGTCGATCGCCTGGCTCGCGTCCTGGGCATGGGCGCCGAAGGCCAGGCCGGTGACGATGGCTGCCGAAAGTACGGATTTACGGTATTTCATGATGTCTCTCCTCATCAATCAATGATTGTCCGGCGTTTGCCGCCGTTGCCGTTGTGTTTGCGTTCCGGCCCTCCCCGACCTCGACGCGATTTCCGCCCCACTGGTGTTGCAGTTCCTTGCGCTGGCTTACGTCTTGTGGCCCAGGTACCAACTGGCTGCGCCGACGACGCCCAGCTGCCCGTGCTCGACCAACTTCACGGGAATGCGTTGCAGCGCCTCGCGCATCGGTCCCTTGTCCAGGAACCGCTCCACGAAGCTGCTGCCGATCAGGAAATGACGGATCTTGGGAAGGATGCCGCCGGCCAGGTAGATGCCGCCCTGGGCGCCGTACAGCAGCGCCATGTCGCCGACCACGCTGCCGAGCAGGCCGCAGAACACCTGCAGGCTCTCCACGGCGAGCGGATCGGCGTCGGCGAGCGCCGCGGCGGTGATGGCGTCCGGCGATGCATGCGCCGGCGCCGCGCCGCGCACCACGCACAGCGCGTTGTAGAGGTTGCGCAGGCCCGGACCGGACAGCGCCTGCTCGACCGAGACGTGGCTGCGGGTCCTGAGCATCTCCCGGACCAGCTGCATCTCCAGCTCGGAGTTGGTCGCCAGCGCCGCCTGGCCGGCCTCGGTGGCGAGCACGACCGGATGGCGGTCGGTGGGGATCCATACCGCCGCGCCGAGGCCGGTGCCGGGGCCGAGCACCAGGGTCGGCGCGCGCGGCGCCTGCGCCGGTCCGGCCAGCTGCAGCACTTCGCTGGCGTCGACGTAGGCGGCGGCGTGGGCGACCGCCTCGAAATCGTTGACCAGGTGCACCGAGTCCAGCCCGAGCTCGGCGCGGATCGCCTTCGGCGACAGCATCCACGGCAGGTTGGCGGTGATCACGGTGCCGTCCTGCAGCGGGAAGCCGGCGCTGGCGATCACGCAGTCGGACACCGCCGGGCCGTCCTTGATGAAGTCGGCGAGGATCGCGGCCAGCCCGGGATAGTCGGCGCAGCGGTACTTGCGGTAGTCCAGCACCCGGATCGGATGCGCGTCGTCGTCGCTGGCCTGCACGCGGCCGACGCGCACGTGGGTGCCGCCGACGTCCGCGGCCAGGAACGGCAGCGGGGCATGGCGCAGCAGGTCTGCCGGGGTTCGACTGGAGGTTGCAGCCACACTGACTCCCTGGGTTTCCGCGCAAGGGCCGGCGAGGGGCCGGAGGATGCGATCGAGGCCGAGTGTGGGATGGCTTTGACAACGATGTCAACGGGTGGCAACGAAATTTTCGCATTTCCGTAATCCGGCGCGGCCGGGGAAACCGGTCACGGCCGGCCGCGACCGCCGTTTCGGCCGTGGTTTCCAGCCGTGACCGGCGTCGATGGACCCGCTCCGGGCCACCGCGGTGTTGCGATGCGGCAAGCCGATCCGGCTCGGAAGCCGGCTCGCGGAAGTTGACAAGCGCGGCGGCGCGTCGAATAAATGTGACAACGTTGTTCCCAGCCAGCCGGTCGCAACGACCGGGCACAGACGCAGGAGCTGTTGCCGATGTCCGCACTTACCGCCGCACCCGAGCGTTCCAGCGTGATGACGTCGATCGCCATCGTCGGCGTGCTGTTCTTCATCATCGGCTTCTTCACCTGGATCAACGGGCCGCTGATCACCTTCGTGCGGCTGGCCTTCGACCTGGACGAGGTCAACGCGTTCCTGGTGCTGATGGTGTTCTACCTGTCCTACTTCTTCCTGGCGCTGCCGTCGTCGTGGATCCTCAAGCGCACCGGCATGAAGAAGGGCCTGGCGCTGAGCCTGTTCGTGATGGCCGGCGGCGCGGCGGCGTTCGGCCAGTTCGCCACCCAGCGCTGGTATCCCGGCGCGCTGGGCGGGCTGTTCGTGATCGGCAGCGGCCTGGCGCTGCTGCAGACCGCGATCAACCCGTACATCAGCATCCTCGGGCCGATCGAGACCGCGGCGCGGCGCATCGCGCTGATGGGCATCTGCAACAAGATCGCCGGGATCCTGGCGCCGATCGTCATCGGATCGGTGGTGCTGCACGGGATCGGCGACCTGTCCGCGCAGGTGGCCGCGGCCGACGCCGCGACCAAGGCGACGCTGCTGGACGAGTTCGCGGCCAAGATCCATGCGCCGTACCTGTTCATGGCCGCGGTGCTGGTGCTGCTGGCGGTCGGCGTGCTGTTCTCGCCGCTGCCGGAACTGAAGCCGTCGGAAGCCAACGCCGCCCCGTCCACCGGCGCCGCCGGCCGGACCAGCATCTTCCAGTTCCCGCACCTGTGGCTGGGCGTGCTGTGCCTGTTCGTGTACGTCGGGGTGGAGGTGATGGCCGGCGACGCGATCGGCACCTACGGCCACGGCTTCGAGCTGCCGCTGGACCGCACCAAGATCTTCACCTCGTTCACCCTCGGCGCGATGCTGGCCGGCTACATCGCCGGCCTGCTGCTGATCCCGCGGGTGGTGTCGCAGGCGCGCTACCTGAGCATTTCCGCGATCCTCGGCGTGCTGTTCTCGGTCGGCGCCTACGTCAGCCACGGCTACGTGTCGGTCGGCTTCGTCGCCGCGCTGGGCTTCGCCAACGCGATGATGTGGCCGGCGATCTTCCCGCTGGCGATCCAGGGGCTGGGGCGGTTCACCGAGATCGGCTCGGCGCTGCTGATCATGGGCATCGCAGGCGGCGCGATCATCCCGCAGCTGTTCGCCGTGCTCAAGCAGCACTACGACTTCCAGCTGGTGTTCGCCGGGCTGATGGTGCCCTGCTACCTGTACATCCTGTTCTATTCCGTGCGCGGCCACCGCGCCGGGCTGCCTGCAGCGCACGACTGATTCGCGCATCATGGAAGGATCAATCGCCCCGGGGCAGAGCATGCGCAGGCCGACCATCAAGGACGTCGCCGAGCGCGCGAAGGTGTCGCTGAAGACCGTTTCGCGCGTGATCAACAACGAGCCGTCGGTGATGCAGGCCACGCGCGCGCGCGTGCTGCGCGCGATCGCCGACCTGGACTACGAGCCGGACCCGTCCGCGCGCAACCTGCGCAGCGGCACCCCGTTCGTGATCGGGCTGGTCTACGACAACCCCAACCCGTACCACATCATCGGCGTGCAGAACGGCGTGCTGGCGGCCTGCCGCGAGACCGGCTTCGGCCTGCAGATCCATCCCTGCGACTCGACCTCGCCGATGCTGGCCGAGGAACTGGCCGAGTGGGCGCAGCGCTCGCGCCTGGCCGGGCTGGTGCTGACCGCGCCGATGTCCGAGCGGCCGGAGCTGCTGGCCGGGCTCAACGCGCGCGGGATCAAGACGGTGCGGATCATCGCCGCCACCGACGACCCGGGCGACGGCCCGTGCGTCTACATCGACGACCGCGATGCCGCCTACGAGATCACCGAGCACCTGATC
>DNXT01000461.1:5732-6407 GCA_003505795.1 Lysobacteraceae bacterium
GAGATCACCGAGCACCTGATCCAGCTCGGCCACCAGCGCATCGGCTTCCTGTGGGGCGGGCCGCAGCACCGTTCCAGCGGCGAACGCTACGCCGGCTACGAGGCGGCGCTGAAGGACTACGGCATCGCCCTGGACAAGCACCTGATCGTGCAGGGCGACTACACCTTCGACGACGGCTTCCGCGGCGCGCGCCGGCTGCTGTCGCTGCGCGAGCCGCCGAGCGCGATCTTCGGCAGCAACGACGAGATCGCCGCCGGAGTGCTGGCGGCGGCCAAGTCCGCCGGCATGAACGTGCCGTACCAGCTGTCGATCGCCGGCTTCGAGGACAGCCCGTTCTCGCGGCAGTCGTGGCCGGCGCTGACCACCGCCAAGCAGGCCACCGAGGACATCGCCCGGCATGCCGCGCGGCTGTTGATCAGCCAGCTGCGCACCGATGCCTACGAGGACCAGCCCGCCCAGCTCGGCAACCGCGGCTTTGTCCCGCAGCTGGTGGTGCGCGGTTCCACCGCGCCGGTGCAGCCGGCCCCCTCCAGATCCGTTCCACCCGAAGCGACCTGACCCCGCCATGGCCTTGCCGAAAGAATCCGAGACCCTGATGTACCGCGAGGCGGCCGAGGCCGCCGACGTGATCGCCGCGCAGTTCGCGCGCAACCGCGCCCGCGTCGCCGCGCTGGC
>DNXT01000459.1:0-817 GCA_003505795.1 Lysobacteraceae bacterium
CCGACGCCTGCCTGTCGGCGGCGACCGGCGGCGCGCTGTGCGCCAACGCCGACTGGCCGCGCGAGGGCCTGACCGTGCGCGGCGACGCCCTGCCGCTGGCGCTGATCCAGCCGTGGCTGCCGCCGCAGAACGGACGCCAGATCTACCTGCGCGGCGAGCTGACCGTCGATGGCAGCCTGCGTCCGCGCGGCAATGCCTGGCAGGGCGGTTTCCGCATCGCCTCCAAGGAGGGCGGCATCCGCCTGGGCGAACGCCCCTACAGCGCCGACGTCGGCAACCCCAACCGCGGCGAGCTGGTGCGCTACGACCAGTTCAGCATCAACGCCGAGTTCGACCCGCAGCACATCAACGCCAAGCTCGGCGTCGGCTTCCAGGGCAACGGCTTCATCGACGCCAAGTTCGACACCGGCTGGGACGCGTACGCGCCGCTCAACGGCGAGCTGTACATGAACATGTCGCGGCTGTACTGGCTGGAGCTGTTCGTGGCCGAGATCGACCAGCCCAAGGGCCTGATCGAGGGCCACGTCAGCCTGCGCGGCACGCGCTCGCAGCCGCTGCTGGGCGGCGACGCGACGCTGAGCGACTTCTCCGCGGACTACCCGTCGATGGGCCTGACCCTGAGCGAGGGCAAGGGCCGCTTCGACGCGCTGCCGGACGGCTCGGCCAAGATCACCGCCTCGGCCAAGTCGGGCGAGGGCACGCTCAACGTCGACGGCGGCCTGTCGTGGTACGGCGAAGGCACGCCGCTGCAGCTCAACATCCGCGGCCAGAACGTGCTGGCCTACAACACCAGCGAGCTGCGCATCATCGCCAACCC
>DNXT01000459.1:911-6108 GCA_003505795.1 Lysobacteraceae bacterium
GCTGCGCATCATCGCCAACCCCGACCTGCAGTTCGGCATCGTCGACAAGACCATGCGCCTGCGCGGCCAGGTGACCGTGCCGGAGGCCGACATCGACCTGGAGCGGCTGGACCGCGGCACCTCCGCGTCCGAGGACGTGGTGGTGCTGGATCCGGTCGACCCGGAGCAGACCCCGGCCTCGCCGCTGGACATGGACCTGGCGGTGGTGCTCGGCGACAAGGTCAACATGAGCGGCTTCGGCCTCAAGGGCGGGCTCAGCGGGCAGATGCAGGTGCGCGCGCGCCCGGGCCGCGAGATGACCGCCAATGGCGGGCTCGACGTGCGCGGCCGCTACAAGGCCTACGGCCAGGACCTGACCATCACCCGCGGCCAGCTGACCTGGAGCAACAACGTCGTCTCCGACCCGCGCATCAACATCCGTGCCGAGCGCAAGATCGGCGACGTCACCGCCGGCATCGACGTCAGCGGCCGCGCCGAGTCGCCGCGCGCGGACGTGTGGTCGGACCCGGCGATGTCGCAGTCCGAGGCGCTGTCCTATCTGGTGCTGGGCCGCGGCCTGTCCACCGCCAGCAGCGACGAGACCCAGCAGGTCACCGCGGCCTCGGCGGCGCTGTCGGCCGGCAGCGGCCTGATCGCCTCGCAGATCGGCGCCAAGCTCGGCTTCGACGACGCCGGCGTCAGCCAGTCGAGCACCCTCGGCGGCTCGGTGATCGGCTTCGGCAAGTACCTCTCGCCCAAGCTCTACGTCGGCTACGGCGTGTCGATGGTCGGCAGCGGCTCGGTGCTGACCCTGAAGTACCTGCTCAGCCGCGGCTTCGACGTGGAAGTGGAATCGAGCACGGTGGAGACCAAGGGATCGGTGAACTGGCGGCGGGAGAAGTGACCGATTCAGAGTGCACGCCAGCGCCGCTGGCCGCTCATGGCCGCGCGGTGGACATGGCGTTCAAGAAAGTGGCCATCCGCGAGGTTGTCGCGGACATGCAGCAGGCATGGAACTGCGGCGACTACCGCGGCTACATACAGGGGGTCCTGGATCCCGGGTTGGTACTCGTCTCGCGCGGGCGTTTCCAGAAGGACTAGCAGGGGGCGCTCGATCACCATGTGTGTGACTACGGCGATTCCGAGGCCTCGCGGGTCCTTCTGTGCTTCTACGACATCCGTGTGGAAGTGCTTTCGGCCGCGGTAGCTCGAGGCACAATGTCGGTGGGTGCGGCAGTCACAGTACAGGCAGCAACAGGTGGCGCGGTAGGTGCCGCAGGCACAGTGGCTACCAATGCTTCGCAAGGGAAATCCACTTCCGCGACGGAGATCGGCGTTTCGGCCGCCGCCGGTATTGCTTCCAGTGTCGTTAGCTCTGGCGCCGCCATCGCCATGGGGGACTTCGCCGGTGCGTCTGCGACAGCTACATTGAATAGGATGGCTGAATAGGATGGCCGCGTCCGAAGCGCCTGGCGCCTTCAATATCGCAACGACGACTGCCTCTACGGGGGTGGCGATTCCGGCGCAGACCGTTTTGCAGGCAGGTGCTTCTCAAGGCACCCAGGCTGCGTTGGTGCGGCTACTTCTGTAGCACAACCCTTAGTTGATGACCGTCTAGAGGATAGAAATGGAAAATGAATCGCTGGCTTCGCTCGCTCCTGATCTGTATGTGCCGTTTTTTTCTAAGGATTTATTTCTCAGAAAAATATGGTGGCCATGCCGCGGCCTTCAAAATTGCGCTGTACCCAAGCCTATGGTTTCAGGCAGTCATACTGATTGCGTTGGCAATCAATTATATTTCCACAAGAAGAATGCCGAACTCAGAGATCAAAAGGTGACTGCTCACAGTGGTTACATTTTCCTGTAGCGATTGCGCGGTCGCCCGCTGGACCTAGAAGGCCGCCCTTGCATGTTTCACAGACTAATCCCCAGCGTTTAGCTTGGCCTTTGAAAAGCCAAAGTGCCAATGCAACATTAATTAATATTGCGACCAGCACAAGACTGCTGCTAAAAGAATTGTATTTTTCGGGGATATGAGCTGACAAAGGGATGCCTAGGCCGAAAAAGATCACAAGTACACTCCAATAAACGATTAATCGTCGTCGTTCCCATTTCTTGAATTCGGCGCGCTTTTTTATAAATTGATCCTTGGTCATAGCGGCCTCTGTTCCATTGTTTATATTTTTGGCACGACGGAATAAAAGAGCTGATGCCGTACATTACGTAGTGAGATGATGCATGAAATGCCAAGGCTATATTCCGATAGATTTTGGATCGCGTTGTTGGCAACGATATTAATTGTCGTTGCTATGTTGCTTCAGCCCGTTATCCTGAAATATGAAAGTTTTGGTTTCCCTTGAGATGTGCATCCATCGAGATTGACTAAAGCAGCGCGTCCATTTAGAAATGCGGCAAGTAGCGAGGCGTAGGTTCTTTTCCCGGCATCCGTGTCGCTATTCTCGAAGCGAAATTCTGTACTCACTCCACCGGAGCACTGCAAAGTGGATCCAAATGGTTCGCCTTCCAGTGTTGCATAGCAAACCCCATTCGTATTATGGCATCCAATATCTGTGATTTTCCGTGGACCGACAGATTCGCCCGCAATGACATTCCCTGCAAAAAATATCATTGCAATGGGAAGCATAACTATTCCACTGATTCCGGTGCCTTTCACGCGTCTGTCCTTTGTGCTTCGTCCGTGGGTGGGTAAAAGGTTGTACGGCCAAGTGCGGTTGTACGGGTAGCCATAGCTCTATAGCTGTAGTGTCAGTGATGCGAAGGTCCATGCACCACCCCCGGCTGCGCGCAGGCAACCCGCGGTGCCGGCAGCGGGCGCCGCAGCTCGCCGCTGGCCGCCATCCAGGAACGATGCGGGACGTCGTCGTCGGCAGCGAGGGGATGGCGCAGCGCCTCGGCGGCGGCATCGGCCGCGGCGGCGGGGTCGTCGCGCCGGGCCTGCAGCACGTGGTCGAGCGCGCCGTACGGGCCCCACTCCTCGGCATCGGTGGTGACGAACAGGGCCAGGGTACGGGTGTGCACCGCACAGGACAGGTGCATCACGCCGCAATCGCCGATCACGCACAGGTCGAGCGCGGACAGCACGCCGCCCAGCCGGCGCAGGTCGTTGGAGAAGAACGCCGGGTAGCGATCGCCCAGCAGCGAGCGTCCGGACGCCGGCACGATCTCCACCAGGTGGTAGTGCGGCTCCAGCGCTTGCAGGCGGTCAAGGAACGCCTGCCACCAGCCTTGCTCCAGCCGCTTGCTGCCGGTGGCGTTGGCGAATACCCCGATCACGCCGCGCCGCGGGCCGCCGGCCTGTCCCGCCGCGAGCACGCGCTCCAGCGTCGCCTGGCCGCGCTGGCGCTCGTCGGCGTCGAGCTGGATGTCCAGCGGCGGGCAGTGCGCCGGTGCGGCCGTCCCGCGCGCCTGCGCGAGCAGGAACACCGCGCGGTGCGCCTTGTGCGCCGGCGCCAGTTCGACCGGCACCGGGTGGCTGATGCGGCCGCTCTTGCGCGGGCCGGAGAAACCGAGCCGGAAGCGCGCCCGCGCCCACAGGATCAGCAGGCGCCCGGTCTGCGACTGCGCGTCGGTGTCGATCGCCAGGTCGTACTCGCCGGCGCGCACGCGGTGCCATTGCCGCAGCACCGTCCACAGGTGCGCGGCGCCATGCGCGGGCAGGTGGAACAGCCGCGCGACGCCGAAGTAGCGCCCGTACAGCTGCGCGGCGATCGGGCTGCGGGTGACGATGTCGATCTCCGCGCCCGGGTAGATGCGCTCCAGCTCCTGCAGCAGCGGCGTCAGCAGCAGCGTGTTGCCCAGCGTATGGCTGACGTGGCAGACCAGGATGCGGTGTATGCCGGATCCCGGCAGCGGCGCCTGCCAGGCCTCGGCAGGAGGGCCGAACAGCCAGCGCATCAGGCCACGGGCGGCGCGGCGGCGCAGGGAGGGGAAGCGCAGGCTGGCGGGATAGCGCAGGGGCACGTGGCGGATCGGCTCGGGAACAGGCCTCCACGGTAACGGCAAACCGTGACGATCGCAGCATCGGGCCGGTAGCCGTGCCCGTCCCGGTTGCCGCGTGCAGGTGCGCCGGGCTACCTTCGCCGGCTGTTCCGCTGCAGTGGATATCCCGCCCATGGCTTCGCCCAAACCCCTCGCGACCTCGCTGGCCCTCGGCCTGGCCCTCACCGCGTCCGCCCGCGCCGACGAGGGCATGTGGATGCCGTCGCAGCTGCCGGAACTGGCCGGCACCCTGCGCGAGGCCGGCTTCCAGGGCGACCCGCGCGAGCTCGCCGACGTCACCCAGCCGCCGCTGAGCGCGGTGGTCAAGGTCGGCGGCGGCACCGGTTCGTTCGTCTCCGCCGACGGCCTGCTGCTGACCAACCACCACGTCGCGATGGGCGTGATCCAGTACAACAGCAGCGCCGAGCACAACTTCATCGACGACGGCTTCGTCGCCGCCGGCCGCGCCGACGAGCGTGTCTCCAACCCGGATTTCCGGGTGCTGGTCACGGTCGGGTTCGACAAGGTCACCGAGCAGGTGCTGAAGGATGCGCGCGGCAAGACCGGCCGCGCCTACTTCGACGCGGTGGACGCGGCCAGCAAGCGCATCGTCGCCGACTGCGAGCACGAGGGCGGGGTGCGCTGCAGCGTGGCCAACATGTACTACGGCAGCGACTTCTACCGCATCCGCCAGCTCGAGCTGCGCGATGTGCGGCTGGTGTACGCGCCGCCGCGGGCGATCGGCAACTACGGCGACGAGGTCGACAACTTCATGTGGCCGCGCCACAGCGGCGACTTCACCCTGCTGCGCGCCTACGTCGGCAAGGACGGCAAGCCGGCCGACTACAGCCCGGACAACGTGCCCTACCAGCCGCCGGCGCACCTGCGGCTCGCCCAGGACGGGCCCCGTGCCGGCGAATACGCCATGCTCGCCGGCTATCCGGGCATCACCTACCGCCACCGTACCGCCGCCGAGTTCGACGAGCAGGTCAACTGGACGCTGCCGCAGCGGGTGGCGGTGTTCGACCGGCTGATCGGCGTGATCGAGGCCGCCGGCAAGGCCAGCGCCGAGGCGAAGACGCGCTACGCCTCGCAGCTGCAGTCGCTGAAGAACAACCGCAAGCGCGCCGCCGGCGAGCTGGAAGGCCTGCAGCGCAGCGACGCGGTGCGCCTGCGCGGCGAGGACGAGCGCGGCATGCTGGCCGCGACCAGGGGCGCC
>DNXT01000460.1 GCA_003505795.1 Lysobacteraceae bacterium
CAGCTCGCGCACGTTGCCCGGCCAGTGGTGCTGGCGCAGCGCCTCCAGGGCCTTGGCCGACATCCGCTTGGGCGGCATGTCGAGCTTGCGCGCGGCCAGCGCCAGGAAGTTGTCGGCGAGCTGGGCGACGTCGCCGCGGCGCTCGCGCAGCGGCGGCAGCTGCAGCCGCACCACGTCCAGGCGGTGCAGCAGGTCGGCGCGGAAGCGACCCTGCTCGACCAGCGCCTCCAGGTCCTGGTGGGTGGCGGCGACCACGCGCACGTCGACGCGGATCAGCTCGCGCCCGCCGACGCGGAAGAACTCGTTCTCGGCCAGCACGCGCAGCAGCCGGGTCTGCAGCGGCAGCGGCATGTCGCCGATCTCGTCCAGGAACAGGGTGCCGCCGTCGGCCTGCTCGAAGCGGCCGATGTGGCGCTTGGCCGCGCCGGTGAACGCGCCGGCCTCGTGGCCGAACAGCTCGCTCTCCAGCAGCTCGGCCGGGATCGCGGCGGTGTTGAGCGCGACGAACGGCTTGCGCGCGCGCGGCGATTCGCTGTGCAGCGCGCGTGCGACCAGTTCCTTGCCGGTGCCGGTCTCGCCGTTGATCAGCACCGACAGCGGTGCCTGCGCCAGCCGGCCGATCGCGCGGAACAGCGCGCGCATCGCCGGGGTGTCGCCGATCAGCGCGGCCGAACCGGCGCTGCCGGCCACGCTGGCGGTCTCGGTGTCGCTGGCGTCGGGCAGTGCGCGCGCGGCCAGCGCCACCGCGTCGTCCAGGTCGAACGGCTTGGACAGGAACTCGTGCGCGCCGCCGCGGAACGCACCGGCGGTGCTGGCCACGTCGGTATAGGCGGACATCACGATCACCGGCAGCTGCGGGTGCCGGGACTTGAGCTTGTCGAGCAGGGTCAGGCCGTCGTCGCCGGGCATGCGCACGTCGGTGAACAGCAGGTCCGGGGTCGGCCGCACCGCCAGCGCCTGCAGCGCGGCGGCGGCGCTGTCGAAGCCGTCGACCGCATAGCCGGCGTCGCGCAGCGCGGTGGACAGCACGAAGCGCACCGAGCGGTCGTCGTCGACCACCCAGATGCGGTGGGAGGCGTCGGCCTCAGCCATGCGGGTGCTCCTTGTCGTGTTCGCCGGCCAGCTGCGGCAACAGCAGGGTGAAGACGGTATGTCCCGGGCGCGAGCGGTAGGTCAGGCTGCCGTGGTGCTCGCGCGCGACCTGCTGGGCCAGCGCCAGGCCCAGGCCGCTGCCTTCGGCGCGGCCGCTGACCAGCGGCAGGAACAGGTGCTCGGCCAGCTCGTCGGGCACGCCGCCGCCGTCGTCGACGATCTCCAGGCGCAGCGACATCGCGTGCACGCGGTCGCGGATGCGCTGGCCGTGCTCGACCCGGGTGCGCAGCGTCACCGTCGTGGCGCCGGCCTGGATCGCGTTGCGCACCAGGTTCCAGACCGCCTGGGTGAGGCGGTCGGCATCGCCGAGCAGCTCCGGGATGCTGGGGTCGTAGTCGCGCGCCAGGCGCACCGACCAGCCGCCCTCGCTCTCGGCCAGGCGCAGCACGCGCTCGAGCACGGCGTGGATGTTCAGGCCCTCGTGCGGGCGCGCCGGGGCCGGCGACAGCAGCCGTTCGAGCAGGGTGTTGAGGCGCTCGATCTCCGCGCCGATCAGTCCGATCAGCTCGCGTTCGTCCTCGTCGTCGCGATGGGCCGCGCGCCGCGCCAGCAGCTGCGCGGCGCCCTTGAGCCCGGCCAGCGGGTTGCGCAGCTCGTGCGCCAGCCCCTTCAGCGCCGCGCTCAGCGCGTTGGGCAGCGCATGGGTCGGGTCCAGCGCCGGGAACTCGTCGACCGGGTGCGCCTCCAGCAGCCAGCCGCCGTCGTCGAGCCGCGACAGCCAGCCTTCGGCGAAGCGCGGCGTCTCGCCGGGCAGGCCGATCGCCAGCCGGTGCAGGCGCAGCACGTCGCGCTCGTCGTTGACCAGGAACCGCGCCAGCGCGTCGCCCTGCACTTCCAGCGCGGCCAGCGGCTGGTCCTGCAGGCGCCGCGCGCTGACCCCGAGCCAGCGCGCGAAGGCCGGATTGACGCCCTGCACGCGGCCCTCGCCGTCGGTCCAGGCGACCGGGGTACCCAGGTTTTCCAGGGAGGGGAACACGGCCGTCATGCGCATTGCACCAATGTAGTGCAACGAAGCCGGGCTCCGCCTGAACGGCGCTCAGCGCTGGCGCAGCAGGGAGCGCAGGATCCGCGCGTCCTCGGCGTCGAGCTGCTCGCCGAGGTCGTCGCGGCCGCGGAAATGGCGGTGGAAGGCACGCGCGGCCGTGCCGCGGTCGGCCATCGGGTAGCCCAGCGCCTGCAGCCCGAGCCAGGGGTCGAAGCCGGCCGGGGCCGGGCCGTCGGCCGGGTCCGGCCACAGCCCGAAGCCGGCCGCGGCCAGTTGCTGCCACGGGAAGAACCGGCTCGGGTCGACCTTGCGGGCCGGCGCCAGGTCGGCATGGCCGATGACCTGGCTGCGCGGAATGCGCAGCCGCGTGCACAGGTCCTCGAGCAGGCGCAGCAGCGTGGCGATCTGCTCCGGCGCGAACGGTTCATCGCCATTGTTGTCCAGCTCGATGCCGATCGACGCCGAGTTGACGTCGCCGATCGTGCCCCAGCGGCCGGCGCCGGCGTGCCAGGCGCGCTCGCTGTCGGCCACCAGCTGGTACAGCGCACCGTCCTTGCCGACCAGGTAGTGCGCGCTGACCTGGCCGCCGCTGTTGCGGGTGCGCAGCGTGTGCAGGCTCTGCTGCACCGACGCCTGCTCGGTGTGGTGCAGCACGATCAGCACCGGCTGGCGCGGATTGTGGTTCGGCGACGGTACCCACTGCGCCAGCGGATTGCGCGGCGCGTGCGCGCAGGCGCCCAGCAGCAGCGCCAGCAGCAGCAGGGACAGCGGACGCCAGGGAAGTCTCGAAGTCATGGCCCATTGCAGCGGCGCACTCGCCGCTTTGCAAGCGGGCCGCAGGCCGGCGATGGGGATGGACGATGGCGGATGCGGGGCTGTCGGGCATGGCTGCACCTCGATCTTGGTGTGGATCCGGCGCTCCGCCCCAGGGCGCGCCGATGTTGCGACTGCGTGGAACCGGTACGACACGGCCGCCTCCGGTCCGCGGCGATGGCCGCGGACCGGGGCGCTTTTCCCTACGACTCGTAGGCCGACTCGCCGTGCGAGGTGATGTCCAGGCCCTCGCGCTCGGCGTCTTCGGGCACGCGCAGGCCGAACACCAGCCGGGTGATCAGCAGTGCGACCACGGTGACCACCGCGCACCAGAGGATGGTGAAGCCGACGCTGACCACCTGGATCCACACCTGCGCGCCGATGTCCAGGTCGGCCTTGGTGCCGCCCAGCGACGAGGCGCTGAACACGCCGGTGAGGATCGCGCCGACGATGCCGCCCACGCCGTGCACGCCGAACACGTCGGCGGTGTCGTCGACGTTGAGCAGCTTCTTCAGCCCGGTCACGCCCCAGACGCAGATCACGCCGGCCGCCAGGCCGACCACGATCGCGCCGAGCGGACCGACCGTGCCGCAGGCCGGGGTGATGCCGACCAGGCCGGCGACCGCGCCCGAGGCCGCGCCCAGCGCCGACGGCTTGCCCTTGGTGACCGCTTCGACCAGCGTCCAGCCCAGCACCGCCGCGGCGGTGGCCAGGATGGTGTTGATGAAGGCCAGCGAGGCGACGGTGTCGGCGGCGGCGGCGGAGCCGGCGTTGAAGCCGAACCAGCCTACCCACAGCAGCATCGCGCCGATGTAGGTGAACGGCACGCTGTGCGGCTTCAGCGCGGTCTGGCCGAAGCCCACGCGCTTGCCGACGAAGTAGGCGCCGACCAGGCCGGCGACGCCGGCGTTGATGTGCACCACGGTGCCGCCGGCGAAGTCGATCGCGCCCAGCTCGCCGAGGTAGCCGCCGCCCCAGACGATGTGCGCCATCGGCACGTAGCTGAAGGTGAACCACAGCACCGAGAACAGCAGCACCGCCTTGAACTTGATGCGCTCGGCGAAGGCGCCGACGATCAGCGCGGTGGTGATGCCGGCGAAGGTCGACTGGAACGCCACGAACAGCAGGTCGGGCAGGCCGGCGATCGGGGTGTTGCCCACCGAGTCCGGGGTGAAGCCCTTCAGGAACGCGCGCTCGGTGAACGAGCCGAAGAAGGCGTTGGCCTCGGTGAACACCGCGCTGTAGCCGTAGAAGACCCACAGGATCAGCACCAGCGAGAACACCACCAGCACCTGGCTCAGCACCGACAGCACGTTCTTGGAACGCACCAGGCCGCCGTAGAACAGGGCCAGGCCCGGCACCACCATCATCAGCACCAGCAGCGTGGAGGTCAGCATCCAGGCCACGTCGCCGTGGTCGTAGGCCGGTGCGGACTCGGCCGCCTCGGCCGGCGCCGCCTGCGCATCCGGCAGCGGCTCGGTGGCCACCGGTTCGGTCGGTACCGCGGTGGTCTGTGCCGCTTCCTGCGCCTGGGCGCCGCCGGCGACGCCCATCGCGGCCAGCGTGCTCAGCAGCATCAACATGCAAACGCCATAGAACCGGGCCTTCCACCCGGCAAAGAGAGCTGTCTTCATTTGGGAGCTCCGGGTGGGGGTTAGAGCGCGTCGGCGCCGATTTCGCCAGTACGGATACGCACGACCTGTTCGATCGCGGTAACGAAGATCTTGCCGTCGCCGATCTTGCCGGTGCCGGCCGCGGTCTGGATGGCTTCGACCACCGCATCCAGTCGCTCGTCGGTCACGACGGTCTCGATCTTGATCTTGGGCAGGAAATCCACGACGTACTCGGCGCCGCGATACAACTCGGTGTGTCCCTTCTGCCGCCCGAAGCCCTTGACCTCGGTGACGGTGATACCCGACACGCCCGCTTGCGAGAGGGCCTCGCGGACCTCGTCGAGCTTGAACGGCCGGATGATGGCGGTGATCAATTTCATGCGCATACCCCGATGGTGGAAGGAACCGGCCGGCATGCGCCGGCCGGCGGTTTCAAGTCACCCGGACGCCGCTGCCGGCATCCATCTGCGTCGCGCGGATCGGGCCTGGACCCCTGTGGGCGCGGTGACGCCCGTGCACGTGGGAGAGGGCCTGGGCCCAGGGCGCCGATCCGGTCTTGCTGTTGCCCCTGGCTGCGGCGGCCCGGACCTCGCCGGGCACCGCGGTGTAGCCGCCGCCTCCGGCTCCCCGGCCGGAAGAGGGTGCAGCGATGGCGAAGGTGGGAGGGGGAGCCTTCGCCATCGCCGCTGTTGCTCAGTTGCCGTAGTACAGCTGGTATTCGAGCGGGTGGGTCGCGGCGCGGAACTTGGTGACCTCCTGCATCTTCAGCGCGATGTAGCCGTCGATGAAGTCGTCGGTCATGACGCCGCCGGCCTTGAGGAACTCGCGGTCCTTGTCCAGCGCCTCCAGCGCCTGGTCGAGGCTGGAGCAGACCTGCGGGATCAGCTTCTCCTCTTCCGGCGGCAGGTCGTACAGGTCCTTGTCGCTCGGCGCGCCCGGGTCGATCTGGTTCTTGATGCCGTCCAGGCCGGCCATCATCAGCGCGGTGAAGGTCAGGTAGCCGGACTGGATCGGGTCGGGGAAGCGCATCTCGATGCGGCGCGCCTTCGGGTTGGACACCCACGGGATCCGGCACGAGGCCGAGCGGTTGCGCGCCGAGTAGGCCAGCATCACCGGGGCCTCGAAGCCGGGCACCAGGCGCTTGTAGCTGTTGGTGCCGGAGTTGGCGAAGGCGTTGATCGCGCGGGCGTGCTTGAAGATGCCGCCGATGTACCACAGCGCCAGCTGCGACAGGCCGCCGTAGCCGTCGCCGGAGAACAGGTTGGTGCCGCCCTTGGCCAGCGACTGGTGCACGTGCATGCCCGAGCCGTTGTCGCCGACGATCGGCTTGGGCATGAAGGTCGCGGTCTTGCCGTTGCGGTAGGCGACGTTCTTGATGACGTACTTGGTGGTCAGCAGCTCGTCGGCCTTCTTCACCAGCGAGTTGAACTTGGTGCCGATCTCGCACTGGCCGGCGGTGGCCACCTCGTGGTGGTGCACCTCGGTCTCGATGCCGACCTGCTCCAGGGTCTTGACCATCTCGGCGCGCAGGTCGTGCAGCGAATCGGTCGGCGGCACCGGGAAGTAGCCGCCCTTGACCGCCGGGCGGTAGCCGCTGTTGCCGCCTTCGAACTTGGCGCCGGTGTTCCAGGCGGCCTCTTCGGAGTCGATCTTGAAGAAGGTGTGGCCCATCTCGTTGCCGAAGCGGACCGAGTCGAAGATGAAGAATTCCGGTTCCGGGCCGAAGAAGGCCTGGTCGGCGATGCCGGAGGACTTCAGGTAGGCCTCGGCGCGCTTGGCGATGCCGCGCGGGTCGCGCGCATAGGCCTGCATGGTGGCCGGGTCGAGGATGTCGCAGGTCAGCACCACGGTCGGATCGGCGTAGAACGGATCCAGGTAGGCGGTGTCGGGATCGGGCAGCAGCACCATGTCCGACTCGTTGATGCCTTTCCAGCCGGAGATCGAGGAGCCGTCGAACATCTTGCCTTCCTCGAACAGCGAGGGCTCGACGATGCTGGCCGGGAACGTCACGTGCTGCTGCACGCCGCGCATATCGACAAAGCGCAGATCGACGAACTCGACCTTGTTGTCCTTGATCAGCTTCTCAACATTTTCCGCAGACATCGGAACGAACCTCGGGTTGGTGAATGGCGTGCGCTGAATAGAGCAATCGCCGTGCCAACCGCTGATCCGTCACAAGCCCTTGATTTTGCTTGCATTGGATTCACACGTCACTCACGCATGCGCACTAATTAGGTGCATTCGCTGGAAATCGCACCAAACCGGTGAATCAACGGCACAGTCAGCTTCATGTTCTATGCTGACCGCCCCGCCCCCGCCCTCTCCCCCTCGATGTCCGACCTGCTTTCCGCCCTGCTGCTGGGCATCCTCGAAGGCCTCACCGAATTCCTGCCGGTCTCCAGCACCGGCCACCTGCTGATCGCCGAGCAGTGGCTCGGCCGCCGCTCGGACTTCTTCAACATCGTGATCCAGGCCGGCGCGATCCTGGCCACCACCCTGGTGCTGCGCAAGCGCCTGTGGTCGCTGGCCACCGGCTGGAACGACCCGGCCAGCCGCGACTACGCGCTCAAGCTGGCGGTCGCGTTCCTGGTCACCGCGCTGGTCGGCCTGCCGGTGCGCATGGCCGGCTGGGAACTGCCGGAGACGGTGACGCCGGTGGCCTGGGCGCTGGTGATCGGCGGCGTCTGGATGCTGGTCGCCGAGGGTTTCGCCTCACGCCTGCCCGAGCGCGACACGGTCACCTGGAAGGTGGCCATCGCGGTCGGCCTGGCGCAGGTGGTGGCCGGGGTGTTCCCGGGCACCTCGCGCTCGGCCTCGGCGATCTTCCTGGCGATGCTGCTGGGCCTGAGCCGGCGCTCGGCGGCGGCGGAGTTCGTGTTCCTGGTCGGCATCCCGACCATGTTCGCCGCCAGCGGCTACGCGTTCCTGGAACTGCTCAAGGACGGCGGGCTCGGCCACGAGAGCTGGCTCGACGTCGGCGTGGCGTTCGCGGCGGCGGTGGTCACCGGCTTCGTGGTGGTCAAGTGGCTGCTCGGCTACATCAAGTCGCACCGGTTCACCGCGTTCGCCTGGTACCGCATCGCGCTCGGCGCGGCGCTGCTGCTGCTGCTGCCCGCCAACGCCTGAGCGTTCCCCGCGGCGCGAGGGCGGCGGCGCCCGTCATCGCCGCTGAACCCCTTCGGCGCTATCACTGGCGGCGCCATTCAACGGGAGGTCGTCCATGAAAAGCCCCGTCGCCGTGTTGCCGCTGCTGGCCCTGGCCCTGGCCGGCTGCGCCAGCTCCTCGAAGGTGATGATCGGCCAGCCGCGGCCGCCGATCGACCCGGCCCTGGTGCAGGTCTACCCGACCGCGCCGGCCGGTTCGCAGGAGATCGCCCAGCTCGAATCCACCAGCGCGGCCGGGTTCGGCACCCAGGGCCAGACCGATGCGGCGGTGCAGCGGCTCAAGCGCGAGGCCGCCAAGCTCGGCGCCAACGGCGTGGTGCTGATGGGCGTGGGGTCCGAACGCTCCGGCGGCGGCCTGTCGGTGGGCGGCGGCAGCTACGGCGGCCACGTCGGCGGCGGTGTCGGCGTCGGCATCCCGACCACGCAGAAGCGCGCTGCCGGGATCGCGATCTGGGTGCCGCAGGCGTCGCAGGAGCCGAACCGCTGAGTTCGTCGCCCGCGCAGGGGACTCGCCCTGGCTCCTGCAATCGCGGGAACCGTCCTTCCTCCCTTCCCCCGCCCGCGGGGGAAGGTGCCCGAAGGGCGGATGGGGGCGGCCTTCGCGGTGCCGTCCGCTCCAGGGCGCTGCCGTGCCCACGGCACACGGATGCGGGGCGACGCGCAGGTTCGATGCACTGCGGCCTCCCTCATCCGGCGCTGCGCGCCACCTTCTCCCGCACGTGGGAGAAGGGAGCACAAGGCCGGTCATCTGCCGGTGTTCAGCCCCTTGATGCCTGCTGCGCCGGGATGAACACCTCCTCCACCGCCCTGGCCAGCTGGTCCGGCGGCAGCAGGCCCTGGTCGAGCAGGAAGTTGTTGAACTTGAGCCGGTCGAACTTCGGCCCCAGCGCCAGTTCGGTGCGCATGCGCAGTTCCAGGATCCGGGTGTAGCCGTAGAAGTAGCTGCCGGCCTGGCCCGGGGCGCGCACCATGTAGCGGTCCAGTTCCTGCCGCGCCATCGCCGGCGACAGGCCGACGTCGTCCTCGAGCACCAGGCGCGCACGCTCGCGATCGATCAGACCCAGGTTGAGCATCGGGTCGAGCATCGCGCGCGCGGCACGCAGCAGCCGGAACTGCAGCGCGATCAGCTGCCCGTCCAGCGGCTCGTACGGCACCATCTCCGCCTCGGCGTACAGCGCCCAGCCTTCGACGTTGACCGAATTGAAGGCGAACATGCTGCGCGCCAGCGACACCCCGCGCTCGACCATCGCGGTGAACTGCAGCTCGTGGCCGGGACGTCCCTCGTGCGCGCTCAGCGTCCACGCCGCCGAGCCGAAGTTGAAGTCGTCGTACTGCTCGCCCTTGCCGCCGCTGGCGTCGGGGTTGCCCAGCGGCAGCACGAACTGGCCCTGCTGGCCGGTGTTGCCGACCAGCGGCGCCGGCAGGAAGTGCGGGGCCGGCTGCGCGGCGCTCTCGGCGGCCGAGCCGAGCCGCATCTGCATCGGCCGCTGCGGTACGTCGACGATGCCGTGCCTGCGGATGATCGGGTCGATCTGGTCGATCACCCCGCGGTAGTAGTGCTCGAGCCGGTCGTCGGCGATCTTGTCGCGCTTGAGCGCGCGGATCACCTCGACGTAGTCGCTGCCCTGCACGCCCTTGGCCTTGGCCACCAGCGGCGCCAGCTGGCGCATCGCCGAGCGGGTCTCCATGAATTCCAGCTGCGCGCGCTGGATCAGCAGCTGCGGCGCGATGTCGATGCCGACCTGCTTGAGCTGGAAGGCGTACAGCGGCTCGGGCAGGCGTGCGTCCTTGCGCGCCTTGGGCAGCACGCTGGCGCGGGTCCACGCGGCGTAGTCCTTCAGCTGCGTGGACATGGCCTGCAGGGCTTCGTCGGCGCCCTCGATCCGGTACTTGGCGAACAGCTCGCCGATGCCGGCGACGTAGGTGTCGACGTTGGCCAGCGCCTGCTGCACTTCGCGCTCGGTCGGCTGCAGCAGCTCGGCGTTGCCTAGCTGCTCCTCGTAGCGCTGGCGCGCGAGCGTGGCGATCGGGGTGCTGCCCGCGGCCAGCCCGACGTAGCGCTTGAGCCGGTCCAGCGCCCTGGCGCGGCGCTCGGGCGGGGTCTGGTCGGACAACAGGCCGTTGAGCCCGGAGAACACCAGCTGCGGCGCATCGGTCCACGGCAGCAGGTAGCGCTCGTTGAGCTCGCTGCCCTCGATGTTCTGCGCGGCGGCATCGATCATGATCTGCAGGTCCTGGCGGACGTCGGGATCGCGTTCGAGCTGCAGCTTTTCCCGCAGCTGCGACCTGGCCTTGTCCATGGCGGCGCGGAAGCGCGCGGCATTGTCCGGGCCCAGGTCGGACACCTTGTCGTCGTAGCCGGGCACGCCGAAGAAGCTGGCGAACTCGGGCTGGAACGGCGCCTGCGCCTGCAGCAGGATCTGCGCGTACTCGTTGCTGTGCGCCACCCACTGCGGCGTGGCCGGCGCCGCGGCCTTGGCCGGTGCGGCCGCGAGCACGGAAGCAGGCAGGGGCGCGAGCAGCGCCAGCGAGACGGCCAGGACGAGCGGCTTCATCGGGCGGTATTCCTGTTTGTAGGGATGGTCCGGCAACGTACCCGCCGCTGCGCGCGCCGGCAATCGGACGAAGGTCATGGCGGTGGTGGGCGGGGTCCGTCGGGACTGGAATGCCTCCCGGCAAATGCCGCGGCCGGCGTCGGTTTTTTTTGTAGGAGCGATTTCAGTCGCGATGGGGCTTTACCGCGATGCGATGCGCCTGATTTCTGTGGGGCTAGGCTCTTGAATATCTCGAGAAAGCCCCATCGCGACTGAAATCGCTCCTACGAAAAGCGGAAAGCAAGGCGAAGAAGGGGCGACCGGGCACCGCCTTCCGACCCTCAAGGCTTCAGGCAGCGACCGATGAACGCCTCGGCGGTCCTGTAGCGATGCAACGCATCGCTGCCGGACAGGCCGTGCTTGGCACCGGGATAGGTCATCAGTTCGAACGGCGTGCCGCGCTTCTGCAGCTCGCTCATCAGCGAGGTCGAGTTGCTGAACAATACGTTGTCGTCGGCCATGCCATGGATCAGCAGCAGCTTCGCCTTCAGCCCATCCAGGTGCGCGGCCACGCGCGCCTGCGCGTAGCCGGCCGCGTTCGCCGCCGGCAGGTTCATGTAGCGCTCGGTGTAGTGCGTGTCGTACAGCGCCCAGTCGGTGACCGGCGCGCCGGCCACGCCGCAGGCATAGGCCTCGCTGTGCCGGGCCAGCAGCATCAGGGTCATGTAGCCGCCGTTGGACCAGCCCTGCACGCCGATCCGCGCAGGATCCACCCACGACTGCTGCTTCAGCCACGCCACGCCGCGCAGCTGGTCGTCGACCTCGACCGTGCCCTGGCGGCCGTACAGCGCCCCGCCGAAGTCGCGGCCACGGCGCGGGGTGCCGCGGTTGTCCAGCGAGAACACCACGTAGCCGTGCTGCGCCAGGTACTGGTTGAACCAGGCGTCGCCGCGGCCGGGCCAGGCGTCGGTCACGGTCTGCGCGGCCGGGCCGCCGTAGACGTAGACCACCACCGGGTAGCGGCGCGCCGGATCGAAACCGTCCGGCTTGATCAGGCTGTAGTGCAGCGGCGTGCGGCCGTCGGCGGCGAGGAGCGTGCCGAACTCGACCGGGCGCTGCGCGTGGCGGTATTTCGCGTAGGGATGCTTCGGGTCGGACAGCTCGTTCTCCAGCAGCGTGGCGATCTTCTCGCCATTGGCGCGGAACAGCTCGATCTGCGGCGGCGTGGCGGTGTTGGACCAGCTGTCCACGTACACGCTGGCATTGCGCGCGAAGCTGATCGCATGGGTGCCCGGCGTCGCGCTCAGCCGCTGCACCGCGCCGCCGGCCAGCGGCACCGCGTACAGCTGCTTCTGCGTCGGCGCGTCCTTGCTGGCGCTGAAGTAGACCTTGCCGGCGGCCTCGTCGACCGCCTCCAGCGCATCGACCACCCAGTCGCCGGAGGTCAGCGGCTGCATCTGCCTGCCGTCCTCGGAGGCCAGGTACAGGTGCTCGTAGCCGCTGCGCTCGGAACGCCACACGAAGCGGCCGTCGGCGAGGAAGCGCAGGTCGCCGTGCAGCGGCACCCAGGTCGGCGAGGTCTCGGTGACCAGCACGCGCTGGCGCCCGGACGCCAGCGTCGCCTCGACCAGCTCGAGCCGCTTCTGGTCGCGCGACTGGCGCTGGAAGGTCAGCCGCTGCGGATCGCGCCAGTCCACCCGCGCCAGGTAGATGTCCGGGTCGTCGCCGAGCGCGATCCAGCCGGGCGTGGCCGCCGCCTTCGGCGCGATCACGCCCAGCTGCACGCGCACGTTCGCCTGGCCCGCCTGCGGGTAGCGCTGCGCCACCACGTCGGTGTGGTCGGCATAGACCTCGTAGCGGTTCTGCACCGGCACCGCGGATTCGTCGATGCGCGCGAACGCGATCGCCGAGTCGTCCGGCGCCCACCAGTAGCCGGTATGCCGGTCCATCTCCTCGTCGGCGACGAACTCGGCCACGCCGTTGCCGATGCGGTCGCTGCCGTCGTGGGTCAGCCGCAGCTGGCGGCCGGACGCCAGCTCGATCACCCACAGGTCGCGCGCGCGCACGAAGCTGACGAAACCGCCCTTGGGCGAGATCCGCGGGTCGGTGGCGAAGCCCTCGCCGGCGGTGAGCTTGCGCACCGCCGCGGCGCCCTGCCTGCGCAGGTCGTACAGGTACAGCTCGCCGCCGAGCGGGAACAGCAGCGCATGCGCGTCCGAGGCCCACTGGTAGTCGACGATGCCGGAATAGGCGGCGATGCGCTGGCGCTCGCGGCGCGCCTTCTCCTCGTCGCTGAGGGCTTCGGTGCCCGGCAGCACGACCTTGGAGTCGACCAGCAGCCGGGTCTGGCCGCTGGCGATGTCGTATTCCCACAGGTCCAGCTGGTTGCGGTCGGCCTGCTTGCCGCGCAGGAAGGTGACGCGCGAGCCGTCCGGGGCGACCTGCGGCTTCATCAGGGTCGGGCCCGACAGCGGCAGCGGCCCGGTGATCGCTTCGAGGGTGAGTTTTTCGGCGTGTACGGCGGGCGCGGCGAGCATGAGGGCGATGGCGGCGAACAGGTGGCGCATGAAGGAATCTCTGCAATCTGGCGTGTGGGAGGGGCTCCCCCGACAGGCCTTGCCGGCCTGCCGTCGGGGCCGAAGCCCCTCCCACGGGAATGCGCGGCTACTTCTTGCCGAACAGGTGCTTGCGCTCCTCGTCGCTGAGCGGCTTGCCGGCGTCGGGGTTGACCTGCTCCTTCAGCGCATAGGCGCGCTGCGTGGCCGGGCGCGCGGAAATCGCGTCGTGCCAGCGCTTCAGGTGCGGGAACGCGGCGTAGTCGGGCTTGAGCCCGTTGTAGACCTCGATCCACGGGTAGCTGGCCATGTCGGCGATGCCGTATTCGGCGCCGGCCAGGTATTCGCTCTGCGCCAGGCGCTTGTCGATCACCCCGTGCAGGCGCCGCACCTCGTTGCCGTAGCGCTCGATCGCGTAGGGGATCTTCTCCGGCGCGTAGACGTTGAAGTGGCCCATCTGCCCGCTCATCGGGCCGAGCCCGCCCATCTGCCAGAACAGCCATTCCAGCGCGGCCACGCGCCCGCGCAGGTCGGCCGGCAGGAACCGCCCGGTCTTCTCGGCCAGGTACAGCAGGATCGCGCCGGACTCGAACACGCTGAGCGGTGCGCCGCCGCCGGCCGGATCGCGGTCGACGATCGCCGGCATCTTGTTGTTGGGCGAGATCGCCAGGAACTCCGGGGTGAACTGGTCGCCGGCGCCGATGTTGACCGGGTGGATGCGGTAGTCCAGCCCGGCCTCCTCGAGGAACAGGGTAACTTTGTGGCCGTTGGGAGTGGGCCAGTAGTACAGGTCGATCATGCGGTGCTCCAGCGACGGTGGGGAAAGCGGTGGCCGTGCCGCGATGCGCGGGCGCCACCGCCAGGCGTGCCCGAATGTTACGGCCAAGTGCGGTGGCGGGGGGGCCGGGTCGAGGGGCGCGGCCGAAAGTTTGCGCAGTTTCGGGGCGCCGCCGCCCGGCCGCCGCGCCGCCGCGCCGGTACCCACGTCCGCCCGCGCCACGATCGCGGCACGGTCCCTATGCAGGGCTGACAAGGGTGGAATCGTTTACAGGAATGACAGCGCTGTACTGCGCCGTGTGTCACGTCCCGGCACATGTTGCAACGCACGATTGACAACGCTGTCAGCGAACAGCCCAATGCGCCGCACGGTGCGGGGCGAACCGCGCCTGCGCGTCGCGTCATTTCGTCCTTCACGCACCAAGTTCCGGGAGAGGGAATCCGTGCAAAAGCATCTCGTCCTGCCGCAGAAGCGGCTGCTCACCTCCGCACTGCTGCTGGCGCTGTCGGCGCCCGTGGCGGCCCAGACCGCCCAGACCGCCCAGACCACCGCGTCCGACCAGCCGGATCCCACCACCCTCGACACCATCGAGGTCACCGGCATCCGCGGAAGTCTCACGTCATCGGCGAACCTCAAGCGCGACGCCACCGGCGTGGTCGACGGCATCGTCTCCGAGGACATCGGCAAGTTCCCGGACACCAACCTCGCCGAATCGCTGCAGCGCATCTCCGGCGTGTCGATCGACCGCAGCAACGGTGAAGGCTCGCGCGTGACCGTGCGCGGCGTCGGCCCGGACTACAACCTGGTGCTGCTCAACGGCCGCCAGATGCCGACCGCCACCGGCGGCCGCGCGTTCGAGTTCAGCGACCTGGCTTCCGAGTCGATCTCCGCCGTGGAGGTCTACAAGACCAGCCGCGCGAGCAGCCCGGCTGGCGGCATTGGCGCGACGATCAACATCAAGACCGCCCGCCCACTGGACAATCCGGGCCTGCATGCCAGCGCCGGCATCAAGGGCGTGGTCGACACCTCCGACAACGACCTGCCCGGCAAGTACAAGGGTGACAGCGTCACTCCGGAAATTTCCGGCATCTTCAGCAACACCTGGGGCGGCGACCGCTTCGGCATCTCGCTCAGCGCCAGCCGCCAGGAGCGCGAATCGGGATCGGCCTCGGCCTTCGTCGCGCCGGGCAACGGCTGGCAGCCCTACATCGACACCCCGCAGGAAAGCGGCGTGGGCGGCCCGGGCAACCTGCCGCCGGCCGGCTCGCCGGGCGTCACCAACCGTCCCGGCCCCAACGACGTCTACTCGATGCCGCAGAGCCTGGGCTATGCGATCAACTCGGTGCACCGCCAGCGCACCAACGGTCAGTTGGCCCTGCAGTTCGCGCCGACCGACAATCTGACCGCGACCCTGGACTACACCTACGCGGAGAACAAGATCCAGTCGGCGCGCAACGACATGTCGGTGTGGCTGAACATGACGCCCGACGAGAGCTCGTGGACGCCCGGCTCCGGTTCCTCGCCGCTGTATTACCACGAGAGCTACACCTGCCAGGAACCGGACCCGACAACCCCGAATATCCGCAGATGCTCGGACTTCGCCAACGGCGCCTCCAAGACCGCGGTGATCCACGAAAACAAGTCGCTGGGCTTCAACGTCGACTGGCAGGTCAGCGACGCGCTGAGCCTGAGCTTCGACTACCACGACTCCTCGGCCGAGTCGCGCCCGGACAGCCCGTACGGCACCAGCAACACGCTGTCGACCGCCGGCTTCTTCCGCGCCGGTCAAAGCATCGACTTCAGCGGCGACTTCCCGATCCTGACCCTGGACCTGCCCGAGGGCATGACCGCGATCGATCCGGCGCAGATGCAGGCCACCGGCTCGGTGTTCCGCAACGACTACCAGAAGGCCAAGATCAAGCAGTTCCAGGCGGCCGGCGAATTCCAGTTCGAGAACTACTCGAAGCTGAACTTCGGCGTGTCCAGCACCGACTACCGCAACCGCTCGGCCTTCACCAACGTGCAGCTGGACACCTGGGGCGGTAACGTCCCGGCCGGCGCCGCGGCCTACCCGGACGATGCGTTCCCGCTGGCGCACATGGGCGACTTCTTCGACTTCGGTGGCGCCAACAGCCCGAACTTCACCGACGCGTTCTTCCTTTTCGACTTCGAGACCATGCGCCAGCTCGCCGCGAACGCACGTACCGAAGCCGGCCTGGGCATCCCCGAGGACTACCTGGCCTCGGCCGACTATTCCGGCGCCACCGTGCCCGGCAGCTCGGCCAGCCGCACCGTCGGCGACAGCCGCGTGCGCGAGAAGTCGCGCAGCGCCTACATCGAGTGGAGCAACACCTTCGACATGTCGATGCCGCTGAACGTGGCAGTAGGCATGCGCTACGAGGACACTGAAGTGACCGGCACCGCGCTGCAACCGGCACCGGTGGCGGTGAACTGGATGTCGGCCAATGAGTTCAACCTGGTTTACGAAGGCTCGGAGTTCCGTACCCGCGAAGGCGAGTACAAGTACTGGCTGCCCAATCTCGACCTGAGCCTGGAATTGAACGACGAGATGAAGCTGCGCTTCAGCGCCGGCAAGACCATCGGCCGGCCGAACTGGGGCGACCTGAATCCGGCCCTGAGCCTGGGCAGCCCGGCACGCTACGACGGCGGCGGCGGCAACTCCGGCAACCCTGGCCTCAAGCCGCTGCTGTCCAAGAACCTGGACCTGTCCTACGAGTGGTACTACGACGAGGGCAGCTACTTCTCGATCGGCTACTTCTACAAGAAGATCGACAACTTCATCGCCAGCCAGACCGTCCGCGAAACCCCGCTGCCGGGCCTGACCACGCCCGCCGGCGGCGCCTACTGGAACGAGGCAGTGGCGGCAGGTTGCGCGTCCACCGACCGTCCGTGCATCCGCGACTACATCTTCGCCAACCACGACGGCGATCCGGGCGTGAACGCGGCCACCGGCAGCATCGTCGGCCAGCCGGGCGATCCGACGCTGGAGTTCAACATCTCCCAGCCGGTCAACAACCGCTCGGACAAGCTCGACGGCTGGGAGTTCAGCATCCAGCACATGTTCGGCCAGAGCGGCTTCGGGTTTGCGGCGAACTACACCAAGGTGGACTCGGGTCTGACCTACGACAACGGCCGCCTCGGCACGCAGTTCGCGCTGACTGGCCTGAGCGACACGGCCAACCTGGTGGGCTTCTACGAGAAGGGCAAGTGGCAGGTGCGCGCGGCCTACAACTGGCGCGACGAGTTCCTGACCGCACTGGGCGACGGCAAGGGCTCCAACCCGATCTACGTGGAGGCGTACGGCCAGCTCGACGTGAACGTCAGCTACCAGTTCACCGACAACCTGTCGGTATCGCTGGAAGGCATCAACGTCACCGACGAGACCATGCGCACCCACGGCCGCAACGACCACCAGCTGTACGAACTGTTCCAGTACGGGCCGCGCTACATGCTCGGCGTGCGCTACAAGTTCTGAGCCTACGGCCATGCGCCGGCCGCCCCGCCTCCGTGGCGCGGCGGCGAATGCGGGCCGCGGGCATTCCCCGCGG
>DNXT01000456.1 GCA_003505795.1 Lysobacteraceae bacterium
CTCCCGCTTGCGGGAGAGGGGGAGGGGTGAGGGTGCTCCTACATCAAACTCCACTTTTCCCCGATCCCAGCCTTCAGCCCGCCATTCGATCCTCATGCCGCCCCGCCGGTAAAGGAAGCAAGGATGCGCGCTGGTCAGAAAACCTCGTTCGCCAGAATCCTTCGCGGCCGGACGACGGACGCCGAGCAGAGACTCTGGTACAGGCTGCGCGACCGTCGTTTGCTTGGATGCAAGTTCCGCCGCCAATGCCCCATCGGGCCGTACGTGGTGGATTTCGTCTGCCTCGAACGGCAGCTTGTGGTCGAACTCGACGGTAGCCAGCATCTGGATGCCTCCACGGACGTCCGACGAGATGCCTTTCTGGCCGCGAACGGCTTCACCATCCTGCGGTTCTGGAATAATGAGGCATTGGCGAGTACCGACACGGTCTGCGGCGAGATCGCACGATGGTTGGCGGAACATCGTCCACTCCCCTATCGGCCGCCGCATGGCGGCCTCCCGTGACAAGGCCGCCCGACATGCCCAACACCCTCCGCATCGCCCTGGCCCAGTTCGATTTCCCGGTGGGCGCGGTCGCGCAGAACGCCGATCGGATCATCGCGATGATCGCCGAGGCGCGCGACGAGTTCGACGCCGACATCGTGCTGTTCCCGGAACTGGCGGTCAGCGGCTATCCGCCGGAGGACCTGCTGCTGCGGCCGGGCTTCCTGGCCCACTGCGAGGAGGCGCTGGCGCGGATCGCCGCGGCCACGCGCGGGATCGTCGCGGTGGTGGGGTGGCCGCAGAGCGCCGGCAGCGTGGTCTACAACGCCGCCAGCGTGCTGCGCGACGGCCGCATCGACCAGACCTACCGCAAGCGCGAGCTGCCCAACTACGCGGTGTTCGACGAGCGCCGCTATTTCGACGTCGATCCGGACGGCGGCAGCTGCGTGTTCGCGGTCAAGGGCGTGCAGGTCGGCCTGGTGATCTGCGAGGACCTGTGGTTCTCCGAGCCGCTGGCCGACACCGTGCGCGCCGGCGCCGAACTGGTGCTGGTGCCGAACGCCTCGCCCTACGAGCGCGGCAAGCACGCCCAGCGCGACGCGCTGCTGGCCGAGCGCACGCGCGAGAGCGGCGCGGCGCTGGCCTACCTCAACGTGGTCGGCGGACAGGACGCGCTGGTGTTCGACGGCGCCTCGGTGGTGGCCGACGGCGACGGCACCGTGCACCCGGCCGCGGCGGCGTTCACCGATCAATGGCTGGTGGTCGACTACGGCGCCGGCGAGCGCCGATTCACCCCGGTGGTGTGGGTGGACGATGGCGACGAGAGCATGGACGCGCTGGCCTGGCGCGCGGTGGTGCGCGGGCTGCAGGACTATTGCCGCAAGAACGGCTTCTCGAAGGTGTGGCTGGGCCTGTCCGGCGGCATCGATTCGGCGTTGGTGCTGGCGATGGCGGTCGACGCGCTCGGCGCCGACAACGTCACCGCGGTGCGGCTGCCGTCGCGCTATACCGCCGGGCTGTCCAACGACCTGGCCGCCGAGCAGTGCCGGGCGCTCGGGGTGAAGCTGGAGACGGTGGCGATCGAGCCGGCGTTCGAAGGCCTGCTGGCGGCGCTGGGGCCGATGTTCGAGGGGACGCAGCCGGACGTCACCGAGGAGAACCTGCAGTCGCGCAGCCGCGGGGTGATCCTGATGGCGCTGGCCAACAAGTTCGGCGGGCTGCTGCTGACCACCGGCAACAAGAGCGAGTACGCGGTCGGCTACGCCACCATCTACGGCGACATGTGCGGCGGCTATGCGCCGTTGAAGGACCTGTACAAGACCGAGGTGTTCGGGCTGTCCAAGTGGCGCAACACGGTGGGCGGGGCGCCGGTGATTCCGCCGGCGGTGATCGGCCGTCCGCCCTCGGCCGAACTGCGCGCCGGCCAGACCGACCAGGATTCGCTGCCGCCGTACGACGTGCTCGACGGCATCCTGTACCGCTACGTCGACCAGGAACAGTCGCGCGAGGAGATCGTCGCCGCCGGCTATGCCGCCGAGACCGTCGACCACGTGCTGCGGCTGGTGCGGATCAACGAGTGGAAGCGGCACCAGGCCGCACCGGGCCCCAAGGTGTCGCGGCGCGCGTTCGGGCGCGAGCGCCGCTACCCGATCAGCAACGGCTACCGCGGGCAGTGACGGCCGGCCGGCCTCGCAGGGCGGGGCCGGACGCATGCCACCGCCTGCACGGCCGCGCACGGCAGGCATGAAAAAGGGGCCGTCAGGCCCCTGTTTCGATCCGGTTGCGTTGGCCTACTTGCGGCGGTCCAGCTGCGAGTTGCGCTGGCCGGTCGCGGCCGACTTCTCGCCGGCGAACGGGTTGAGCTTGCGGATCGCCCACGGGTACTTCGGCCAGTCGCCGCTCAGCCAGGGATGCTGCGGGGCGTTCAGCTCGAGCACGCGGCGGGCGTCGTCGGCCAGCTGCTTGTTGCCGAGGTGGGTGTAGGCCTCGCCCAGCACCGCCACCGCGTCGTACTGGAACGCGCTCTGCGGGTAGGTTTCCAGGATGTAGTCGGCGCGGCTGACGGCCGACACCCAGGCGGTGCGGCGCAGGTAGTACAGCGCGTTGTCCAGCTCGTGCTGGGCGAACACGTCGCGCAGCACGATCATGCGCTGGCGCGCGTCGGCGGCGTAACGGCTGTTCGGATAGCGGTCGGCGACGATGTTGAAGTCGTTGTAGGCCTGCTGCGGGGTCGACAGGTCGCGGCGGCTCGGGTCCAGCGACCAGACCCGGCGCAGGAACACCGTGTCGCGGTTGCCGTTGGACAGGCCGCGCAGGTAGTACAGGTAGGCGATGTTGCGGTGGGTCGGGTAGGTGCGGATGAAGCGGTCGATGCTCGACACCGCGTCGTCGTGCTTGCCGGCCTTGTACTGGGCGTAGGCGGTCTCGATCATCGCCTGCTCGGTGTACGGGCCGTAGGGGTACTGCGCGATCAGGCGCTTGAAGCTGGCCTCGGCGCCGGCCCAGTTGCCCTTCTCCATCAGGCCGTGGGCCTTGCCGTATAGCTGTTCGACCGGCACGCCTTCGTCCGGATTCTTGTCCTTGGCGCCGCGGTGGCAGCCGGTGGCCACGAACACCAGGACCAGCAGCAGGGCGGTGAGGCGGACGGGAGCGGAGAACTTGGAGCGTCGGATCATGGGGTCTGGGCGGGACGCGCAGGAAAACGAAAGGGCGATGATAGCCTAGTGGCCTGTCCGGCGACTGACTCCCGCCGCCGTCGACCCCAAATTCCTCTTATAGCAGTGGTTTACATGTCCGAAAACAGCCCCGACTCCCCCCGCCAGGCGATCGTGCCCGACAGCGCCGCCGGGCGCCGCTTCGACGCCGTGCTGGCCGAACTGTTCCCCGAGTTCTCCCGCTCCCGGCTGGCCGAATGGATCAAGTCCGGGGACGCGCTGCTGGACGGCGAGCCGGCCCGGCCGCGCGACCCGGTCCGCGGCGGCGAGAGCGTGCAGCTGCAGGTGGTGATCGAGACCCAGACCCGTGCCGAGCCGCAGGACATCCCGCTGGACGTCCTGTACCAGGACGAGCAGGTGTTCGTGATCGACAAGCCGGCCGGGCTGGTGGTCCATCCCGGCGCCGGCAACCCGGACGGCACCCTGGTCAACGCGCTGCTGTTCCGCGATCCGGCGCTGGCGGCGCTGCCGCGCGCCGGGGTGGTCCACCGCCTGGACAAGGACACCAGCGGGGTGATGGTGGTGGCGCGCACCCTGCAGGCGCAGACCGCGCTGGTCGAGCAACTGTCCGCCCGCCAGGTGCACCGGCAGTACCTGGCCGTGGTGGTCGGGGCGCTGGTGTCCGGCGGCACCGCCAACGCGCCGATCGAGCGCCATCCGCGCGACCGCCTGAAGATGGCGGTGCGCGAGGACGGCAAGGACGCCGTCACCCATTACCGCCTGCGCGAGCGCTTCAGCGCCCATACCG
>DNXT01000187.1:0-174 GCA_003505795.1 Lysobacteraceae bacterium
CCGGTCGGCCGCGCCGCGGTCGCTCAGCAGCCGTTGCGGGCCCTGCATCGGATCCAGCAGGTAACGCGCGGCCGGATCGATCGGCAGGCCGTCGCTGTCCTGGAACAGGTCGAAACCGAAGCCGAGCGCCTCCAGCAGGTCGCGCTCGAAGCGGCGCAGGGTCCAGGCCAGCGC
>DNXT01000187.1:442-873 GCA_003505795.1 Lysobacteraceae bacterium
CGTCGCCCAGCCGCGCGCGCACCTGCCGGTAGGCCAGGTAGGCCTCCGGATGCGGATCGGAGCGCGGCAGCAGCCGCAACAGGAGCTCGTTGACGTAGAACGCCCCGAGCATGGAGGCGCCCGCCAGCCGCGGCGCCGCGTCCAGCGCCTCGGCCTGGCGCAGCTGGGCCAGTTCGCCCTGCTGCACCGCGCTGAAGCGGATCCACTGCAACGGCTGCAACGCCGCGCGCAGCGCCTGCTTCTTCGGTCCCTGCACCCCACGCGCCAGCAGCCCCAGCCGGCCATGCTGCTCGGACAGCACCTCCACCAGCAGGCTCGTCTCCCGCCAGGACCGGGCGTGCAGGACGAAGGCGGCTTCGTGCTCGATGCGCATGGACGGGACTCGAAAAAGCCTGCTCGGGATCGGATCTCGCTGTGGGAGGGACTTCAGT
>DNXT01000187.1:1017-5864 GCA_003505795.1 Lysobacteraceae bacterium
CCGAAGCCCCTCCCACAAGAGCCGGTCCAGGGATGGATCGCGGCCGGAACCCGGCCTCACTCGTACCCGAACGCCTTCAGCGCGGCCTCGTCGTCGGACCAGCCCTCGCGCACGCGCACCCAGGTCTCCAGGAACACCTTGGCGCCGAACAGGCGCTCCATCTGCAGGCGCGACTTGGCCCCGATCTCCTTGAGCCGGGTGCCGCCCTTGCCGATCACGATCGCCTTCTGGCCTTCGCGCTCGACCCAGATCACCGCGCCGATCCGCAGCAACGCGCCGTCCTCGGCGAAGCGCTCGATCTCCACGGTGGTCGCGTACGGCAGTTCCTCGCCGAGCTGGCGCATCAGCTGCTCGCGCACCAGCTCGCCGGCCAGGAAGCGCTGGCTGCGGTCGGTGATCTCGTCCTCGCCGAACATCGGCGGCGCTTCCGGCAGCAGCTTGAACAGGTCGGCCACCAGCGTCTCCAGCCCCTTGCGCTTGAGCGCGGAGACCGGATGCACCGCGGCGAACTCGCGGCCGGCGCTGACCTGCGCCAGGAACGGCAGCAGCGCGGCCTTGTCCTTGAGCCGGTCGACCTTGTTGACCACCAGCACCACCGGGATCCCGGCATCGCTCAGGACGTTGAACGCCAGCGTGTCCTCCTCGTCCCAGCGGCCGGCCTCGATCACCAGCACCGCCGCGTCCACGCCTTCCAGCGAACCGCGCGCGGCCCGGTTCATGACCCGGTTCATCGCCCGCTTCTGTTCGCGGTGCAGCCCGGGCGTGTCGACCAGCACGATCTGCCCTTCCGGAAAGGTCGCGATCCCCAGCAGCCGGTGCCGGGTGGTCTGCGGACGGTTGGAGACGATGCTGACCTTGGCGCCGACCAGGGCGTTGGTCAGGGTGGACTTGCCGACATTGGGCCGGCCGATCACGGCAACGCTGCCGCAACGATGGGAAGAGACGTCGCTCACTTGCTCGAATCCAGTTGGCGGATGACCGTGGCTGCGGCCTGTTGTTCGGCCAGACGGCGCGAGCTGCCTTCGCCCTCTGCCCGTAGCGGCGGGTTGCTGAGGATGCAGCCTACCCGGAATTGCTTGGCGTGGTCGTCGCCGCTCTCGGCGATCAGTTCGTAGGCCGGCAGCGGCAGCTGGCGCGCCTGCAGCCATTCCTGCAAGCGGGTCTTGGCGTCCTTTTCCGGCTTGCCGACCGGCAGGGCCGCCAGCGCCGGCTCGAACCACGGCAGTACCGCCGCCCGGCAGGCCTCGAAGCCGGCATCCAGGTAGATCGCCGCCACCACCGCCTCGACCGTGTCGGCCAGGATCGAGTCGCGGCGATGCCCGCCGGACTTCATCTCGCCCGGGCCCAGGGTCAGGCGCTCGCCGAGCTGCAGCTCGCGGCCGATCACCGCCAGCGCCGCCTCGCGCACCAGTTCGGCGCGCGCGCGCGTCAACGCGCCTTCGTCGGCCTTGGGCCAGCGCAGGTACAGCGCCTCGGCGATCAGCAGGTTGACGATGCCGTCGCCGAGGAATTCCAGGCGTTCGTTGTGCGGCGCCCCGGCGCTGCGGTGGGTCAGCGCCTGCGCCAGCAGCGCCGCATCGGCGAAATCGTGGCCGATGCGGTCGCCGCGATGGAATGACTTATTCGCCACCGTGCCTCGTCATGTCCTGGGTGCTGTCGAACTTGCCGACCACGTCGAGATTGCCGACCAGCTCGCGGCGCACCTCGTAGTTGACCTTCATCCGCCAGCCGCCCTCGATCCGTTCGAACTTCACGTTCTCCTTCTTCACGCTTTCGGAGTAGTTGATGTCCATGCGGCGGAAGAACAGGTCCTGCAGCTTGGACGGATCCATGTCCGCGCTGCCCGGCTCGTTCGCCAGCCCCTTCATGGCGGTCCGCACCGAGTAGTACTCCTGGTACATCGGGAACAGCTTCATGCCGACGTACAGGCCGAAGCCCACCACCGCCAGCACCACCACGAACGACATCAACGTCATACCGCTCTGATTACGCTTCATTGTCTTCCCCTGGACACGCTGCGCGTGCATTACTGGATACCTGTCCCGATCCGCGACGGATCGAAACTCCCCTTGCAGAACCACCCCTCGCAATTGAGCCAGATCAGGAACGCCTTGCCCCGCAGGTTCTGCTCCGGCAGGAAGTGCGTCTGCGTCCAGAAACGGCTGTCCTCGCTGTTATCGCGATTGTCCCCCATCACGAAATACTGCCCGGCCGGGACTTCCCAGTCGCCCTGCCCCGCCGGATTGTTGCGGTCGACCCATTCCAGCACCGTATGCGGCCGGCCCGGCAGGTCCTCGGTCAGCAGCGTGGTGCCGGTCATCTCCGCGCCACGGCCCTTGCCGATGTACTCGCCCTTGACCTGGTACTTCATCGGCTCGCCGTTGATGTACAGGGTATCGCCATGGAAGCCGATGCGGTCGCCCGGCAGCCCGATCACCCGCTTGATCCAGTTCTGGTCGGGCGCGTGCGGCGGCTTGAACACCACCACGTCGCCGCGCTTGGGCTCGCCGGTCGGGATGAACTTGGTGTTGGTGATCGGCAGGCGGAAGCCGTAGGCGAACTTGTTGACCAGGATGAAGTCGCCGATCAGCAGGTTCGGCATCATCGAGCTGGACGGGATCTTGTACGGTTCGGCGACGAAGCTGCGCAGCACCAGCACCACCGCCAGCACCGGGAAGAACGCCCGCGAGTAATCGACGATGACCGGTTCGCTGTCGAGCAGGCCGGCGCGCGCGGCGCGGCGCCTGGCGAAGAACAGCTTGTCCAGCAACCAGACCAGGCCGGTGCCCAGGGTCAACACCACCAGCGCGATTTCAAACCATTTCATTTGTATTCCTTCGGAATGGGAATAGAGAATGGGGAATCGGCAATGGGAACAGCAGGAGCAACGCGCGCTTTTGCCATTCCCGATTCCCGACTCCCCATTCCCGTCTCACTTGTTGTCCATCTGCAGCACGGCCAGGAAGGCTTCCTGCGGGATTTCCACGCGGCCGACCTGCTTCATGCGCTTCTTGCCTTCCTTCTGCTTTTCCAGAAGCTTCTTCTTGCGCGAGACGTCGCCACCATAGCACTTGGCCAGCACGTTCTTGCGCATCGCCTTGACCGTGGTGCGGGCGATGATCTGCGAGCCGATCGCGGCCTGGATCGCCACGTCGAACATCTGCCGCGGGATCAGCTCCTTCATCTTCTCGCACAGCTCGCGGCCGCGCCGGTCGGCATGGCTGCGGTGCGCGATCAGCGACAGCGCATCGACCTTGTCGCCGTTGATCAGCACGTCCACGCGCACGAACGGGCCGGCGTCGAAGCGCACGAACTGATAGTCCAGCGACGCGTAGCCGCGGCTGACCGACTTGAGCTTGTCGAAGAAGTCCAGCACCACCTCGGCCATCGGCAGCTCGTAGCTGATCTGCACCTGGCTGCCCAGGTAGTTGATGCCGAGCTGGCTGCCGCGCTTTTCCTCGCACAGCTTGATGATGTTGCCGATGTATTCCTCGGGGGTGAGGATGTTGGCGCGGATGATCGGCTCGCGGATCTCCTCGACCTGGTTCACCGGCGGCAGCTTGGCCGGGTTGTCCATGTTGACGATGCCGCCGTCGGTCTTGAGCACCTCGTAGACCACCGTCGGCGCGGTGCTGATCAGGTCCAGGTCGTACTCGCGCTCCAGCCGCTCCTGCACGATCTCCATGTGCAGCATGCCCAGGAAGCCGCAGCGGAAGCCGAAGCCCATCGCCTCGGAGCTTTCCGGCTCGAAGCGCAGCGCAGCGTCGTTCAGGCGCAGCTTGTCCAGCGCCTCGCGCAGGTCCGGGTAGTCCTCGGCGTCGACCGGGAACAGGCCGGCGAACACGCGCGGCTGCATCTCCTGGAAGCCCGGCAGCGGCTTGGCGGCCGGGTCGCCGGCCAAGGTCAGGGTGTCGCCGACCGGCGCGCCGTGCACGTCCTTGATCGAGGCGGTGACCCAGCCCACCTCGCCGGCCGACAGCTTGGGCAGCGGCTTGCGCTTGGGCGTGAACACGCCGACCGCGTCGACCTGGTGCGCGCGCCCGGTGGACATCACCAGCAGCTTGTCGCCGGGCTTGATCTCGCCCTGCATCACCCGCACCAGCGAGACCACGCCCAGGTAGTTGTCGAACCAGGAATCGATGATCAGCGCCTGCAGCTTGTCGGTGTCGCGCGGCACCGGCGGCGGGATCCGGTGCACGATCGCCTCCAGCACGTCCTGCACGTTCAGGCCGGTCTTGGCGCTGACCGCCACCGCGTCCTCGGCGTCAATGCCGATCACCGCCTCGATCTCGGCCTTGGCGCGCTCGATGTCGGCGGTCGGCAGGTCGATCTTGTTCAGCACCGGCACCACTTCCAGGCCCTGCTCCACCGCGGTGTAGCAGTTGGCCACCGACTGCGCCTCCACGCCCTGGGCGGCGTCGACCACCAGCAGCGCGCCCTCGCAGGCGGCCAGCGAGCGGCTGACTTCGTAGGAGAAGTCGACGTGGCCGGGGGTGTCGATGAAGTTCAGGTGGTAGGTCTGGCCGTCCTTGGCGACGTACGGCAGCGACACCGACTGGGCCTTGATGGTGATGCCGCGCTCGCGCTCGATCGGATTGGAGTCGAGTACCTGCGCCTCCATCTCGCGGGCCTGCAGGCCGCCACAGAGCTGGATGATGCGGTCGGCCAGGGTGGACTTGCCGTGGTCGACGTGGGCGATGATGGAGAAATTGCGGATGTTCCGCATTGGATCAGAGGGCATGGAGGTGGGCGGCGGCGCAGCCGTCGTCAGGATAACGGCGCATTATCGCATGGCTGGCCCGAAGCCGTCCGGCGCGCCGGCAGCCGTTGCGGGAGGGGCTTCAGCC
>DNXT01000055.1:0-335 GCA_003505795.1 Lysobacteraceae bacterium
TCTTCCGATCTCGCCGGCCTGGCGCACGCCGGTCGCGTCGGCATCGAACGCCACCGCGCCGATCGCGGTGCTGCCGCGCTCGCTGTCCAGCGGCTGCAGGCCGTCGGGCAGCTTGCCCAGCAGCCATGCATCGAAGATCTTGCGCGCGATCGGCGCGGCGGTGCTGCCGCCGTAGCCGCCGCCCTCCACCGCCACCATCAGCGCGATGGTGGGGTTGTCGGCCGGTGCGAAGCCGACGAACAGCGAGCGGTGGCGCAGGTGCATCGGCAGGCTGCGCGGATCGACCGCGGCCACGCCCTTGCGGCTGACCACCTGCGCGGTGCCGGTCTTGCCGG
>DNXT01000055.1:561-2844 GCA_003505795.1 Lysobacteraceae bacterium
CGCGGTGCCGGTCTTGCCGGCCATCGGGTACGGCGCGCCCAGCGTCATCGAGTAGCCGGTACCGCCGGGGCGCATGGTGCCCATCATGCCCTCGCGCACCGCCTGCAGGTTGCCGGGATTGGGGCTGATCGGCTTGCCGGGCGGCTGCAGCATCGGCTGCCATTCGGCGTCGAAGCCGGTGCGTTCGGCCATCACCAGGTGCGGACGCCGCAGCTGGCCGTCGGCGATGCCGGCGATGCCGCGCACCAGCTGCATCGGGGTCACCTTCCAGTCGCCCTGGCCGATCGCGATGTTGACCGTGTCGCCCGGGTACCAGCGCTCCTTGCGCGACTTGTACTTGTAGGCCGGCGACGGCAGGATCCCGCCGATCTCGCCGACCAGGTCCACGCCGGTCGGCTTGCCGAGGCCGTATTCGTCCATGTAGCGGTCGAAACGCTCGATGCCCAGGTCCAGCGCCAGCTTGTAGTAGTAGGTGTTGACCGATTGCGCGATCGACTTGCGCAGGTCGGTCCAGCCATGGCCGCCGCGATGCGAATCGCCCCAGCCGCGGCTGGTGCCGGGCAGGTAGAACATGCCGGTCGACAGGATCCGGTCCTCGGGGCGGCGCACGCCGCTGTCCAGCCCGGCCAGGCCGATCAGCGGCTTGAGCGTGGAACCCGGCGCCACGCCGCCGAGCACCAGGCGGTTGAACTGCGGCCGCGAAGGGTTGTCGTTGAGCGCCTTGAAGTCGGCATGCGAGATGCCGTTGACGAACAGGTTGGGGTCGTACGACGGCAGGCTGACCATCGCCAGGATCTCGCCGCTGCGCGGGTCCATCGCCACCGCCGCGCCTTCGAACTGGCCGAACGCGGCGACCATCGCGCGCTGCAGGTCGGCATCGATCGACAGGCGCAGGTCGGCGCCGGACTGCGCCGCGACCCGCCCCACCGTGCGGATCGCCCGGCCCTGCACGTTGGTCTCGACCTGCTCGTAGCCGACCTTGCCGCGCAGGTCCTGCTCGTAGTAGCGCTCCAGCCCGGACTTGCCGATGTGGCTGAGCGCGGCGTTGCCCTCGCCCAGCATCTCCAGGTCCTTTTCGTCGACCCGCCCGACGTAGCCGATGATGTGCGCGAACAGCGGCCCGTACGGATAGCGCCGGGTCAGGTAGGGTTCCAGCTCCACGCCGGGGAAGCGCCAGCGCTCGACCGCGAACCGCGCCATCTCCTCGTCGCTCATGCGCAGCCTGAGCGTGACCGGGATGAAGCTGCGGCGCGCCTTGCGCTCGCGGTTGAAGCGCTCCAGGTCCTCGGCGGAGATCGGGATCACCTTGCCGAGCTCGGCGAGCATGGCGTCCATGTCGGCGACCTTGTCCGGGGTCACGTCCAGGCGGAACGCCGGTACGTTCTCGGCCAGCAGCCGGCCGTTGCGGTCGTAGATCATGCCGCGCCCCGGCACCACCGGGCGCGGCTTGATCCGGTTGGCCTCCGAGCGGGTGGCGTAGATCTCGTGGTCGAGCACCTGCAGCTTGAAGTACCAGCCACCCAGCCCGACCAGGCACAGCAGCACCACGACGAAGCCCAGCACCGCGCGCCGGCGGAACTGCTCGGCCTCGGCGTGCGGATTCTTGGCGCGGCGGCGCGGATGCATGCGCACGCCCTACTTCTTGCCGCGCCGGCCGAGCCGTACCGCGTCCAGCAGCACGAACAGCAGCGGCCACAGCGCCATGCCCAGCAGCGGCGCCCACCAGTAGCTCCATGGCAGGGTCGGCTCGCCCAGCGCCAGGTGCACCGCGGTGGAGACGATGCGGTCGTTGACCAGCAGGCCACCGATCGCCAGCGCCTGCTGCGAGACCGGGAAGAACCGCAGCCGCGCGCGGAAGCGCTGCAGGATGAAGGTCATGATCACCAGCCGCAGCGCCTGCTCGCCGAGCAGGCCGCCGTACAGCAGGTCGGCGACGAGGCCGGCGACGAAGGCCACGCCGAGCCCGACCCGGTCCGGCACCTCGATCACCCAGTACGCCAGCACCAGCGCCAGCCAGTACGGGCGGAACGGCTGCAGCGGCGCCGGCAACGGCAGCAGTCCCAGCAGCAGGGCCAGCAGCAGGCTGACCGGCAGCACCCAGGTGTTGCGCAGGCGGCTCACCGGCCCGTCTCCTGCGGAGCCGGGATTCGGGATTCGGGATTCGGGATTCGGGAAGGCGCGGTCCCGCGCGGGGCAGGCTCCCGTGGGACGGAGATTGGAGGATGGGGAGTGAGGATTGGAGGCGCGGTTGCCTTGCTCGCATCGAATCCCGAATCCCGAATC
>DNXT01000099.1 GCA_003505795.1 Lysobacteraceae bacterium
AGGTGCTGGCCGCCGGCGCCGACAGCGCGGCGGTGGTGGCCGACATCCAGCAGGCCGCCGACCCGGTGGCGCGCACCCGGCAGTGGCTGGCGGTTGCCCGAGCCGGGGACATTGGGCAAGGGACGGATCGCGCTGGCCGTGGCGGCGGGCACGACGACATCGCTTCCGGGCGGGACGACGCCTGAGCGGCCACGCGGCCTGAGCGGGCGCCGGCTGGAGGATTCGAGGCGCACCCGCGGGAACGACGGTTAAACCGGCGCTACCGCCGGGTCGGCTAGAATCCCGGTTTTATCCAGCAGGTGTCCGCCATGTCCGAAATCCTGGTGCCGGTATCCTTCGGCGAGCTGCTCGACAAGATCTCGATCCTGCAGATCAAGTCCGAGCGGATCAGCGACGAGGCCAAGCTGGCCAACGTGCGCAACGAGCTTTCCGCGCTGGAGAAGACCTGGATGGCGCATCCGGTCGCCGGCCACGACATCGCGCGCCTGCGCGCGGAGCTGAAGGCGGTGAACGAGCGCCTGTGGGTGATCGAGGACGACATCCGCATCAAGGAGAAGGCCCAGGCCTTCGACGAGGACTTCATCCGCCTGGCGCGCAGCGTGTATTTCGAGAACGACGAGCGCGCGCGGATCAAGAAGGACATCAACCTGGCGCTGGGTTCGAGCTACGTCGAGGAGAAGTCGTACCAGGACTATTCCTCCGCTGCCGGGATGCCGTAGGCGGAGCCGGTGCCCGGTCTCGATTTCAATGCGCTGCTGCAGGCGGAGGGAATCGACCCGCGGAACGTGGTCGTGTTGCGGCATCGTCCCTACGAGCCGGCACTGCGCAGGTTGTTCCCGTGGCTGATCGCGGAACGGCGCGAACTGTTCGACGCCTATCAGCGTACGCATGGCAGGCCGGTCGAGTCCTCGGTCGAGCGCGCCGCCTACGTCGCCTCGTTCTTCGGCCACGAGGCGGGCAAGGCGCTGTTCGTCGGCCTGTACCGCGTCGCCGGGCAGGCCCGCATCAGCCGCGACCAATACTGGGCGATGCCGGAGCACCAGCAGCTGGCGGCACTGGGCATGGTCGGCATGAACGAGCGCGACGCATGCCTGCTGTTCGAACTGGAATCCCTTGCAGCCATGTCCGAGTGGTCCGGACGCCTAGTGTGCGGGTGGCCCGGCCTGGAGCGCGCGTGGCGGCGCTGGGCGGGCAACAACGTCTTCCCCGTCCATGCCATAGCCGAGGAGAACCTGCTGGTCGCGCCGATGCCGTCCTGGCGGGATCTGGTGGTGGACTGGGGGCAGCTGCAGGTGCTGCCGTCGAGCTGGCGGGCGGCGCTGCGGCAATGGCGCGGCGTCTACTACATCCGCGACCGTGGCAGCGGAAAAGGCTACGTCGGATCGGCTTGTGGCCAGGAGAACCTGCTGGGACGCTGGCTGAATTACGCCGCCAGCGGCCACGGCGGCAACCGGTTGCTGCGAGGCCTGGACCCGGATCGATTCGGGTTCAGCATCCTGCAGCTGGTGGCGCAGGACACGGCGATGGACGAGGTGGTGGCGCTGGAGCAGTCGTGGAAGCTGCGGCTGCACACCCGGGAACCGGACGGGCTGAACCGGAATTGAGACCGGCCTAGCGGGCGTGGTCGTGCACGTAGCGCTCGAACGCGGCCACCGCATCCTCGACCGTGACCAGCGCCATCACGTCGTCGAATTCGATCTTGGCGCCCCAGCCGAGTTCGGCGGCCGGCTTGCCGAGGAACCTGCGCGCCGCGTCGTCGTAGCGGTCCACGCAGTAGCGCAGGTCCGAATACGGCCCGCTGCGGCGCGGGTTGCTGGCCGCGTGCAGGCCGAGCACCTTGGTGCCCATCGCGTTGGCGATGTGCATCGGGCCCGAGTCCGGCGTCACCAGCAGGTCGGCGCGTTCGAGCAGCGCCGGCAACTGCTTGAGCGTGTCCTTGCCGACCAGGTCGAGCGCCGGCGTCTCCAGCCCGGCCTGGATCGCATCGGCGGTGTCGCGCTCCAGCTCGCTGCGCCCGCCGCACAGCACCACCCGCCAGCCGCGGCGCTGCGCGTGGCCGGCCAGCGCAGCGTAGCGGTCCGGGTACCAGTTGCGGCGCACATGGCTGGAACACGGCGAGATCATCAGCACCGGCCGGCCGTCGTCCTGCCACTGGGCGCGTGCCCAGGCGCGCGCCTCGTCCGGCACCGGCAGGTCCCAGCGGACCTGCCGCTGGCGCAGGCCGAGCGGCTCGCAGAAGCTGCCGATCGCGTCCAGCACGTGGATGCCGGGACGGTCGGCGATGCGCTCGTTGACGAACAGCCCGTGCAGGTCCTTGGAGCGGCCGCGGTCGTAGCCGATCCGGCGCCGGGCCGGGACGAAGGCCGAGAGCACGTTGGCGCGCAGCGCGACCTGCATCTGCAGCAGCGCGTCGAAGCGGCCGGCCGGCGCCAGTTCGCGGCGCAGCGCGCGCATGCCGGCGATGCCGCTGCGCTTGTCGTAGACGTGGAAGGCCACCGAGTCGAGGCCCTCGAGCAGCTTGTGCCCGGCCTTGTCGATGATCCAGTGCAGTTCCGCACCGGGCAGGCCCTGCTGCAGCGTGCGCACCAGCGGCACCACGTGGGTCACGTCCCCGAGCGCGGACAGGCGCAGAAGGCACAGGGAAACGGACGCTGAAGCCATGGTGTTGTTAGACTCGATGGAATGGTTGCCTTCGACGCCACTGAGACCCTGACGCCCTACCGCGAAGGACGCGGATACGGCGCCATTCTGTTCGACCGCGAGCGGCTGCGGCAAGCCGATCCGGGCCTGTTCTCGCCGGTCCGCTGGGCCGACAAGGCGCGGCCGGTGGAGGAGGGCGGGCGCGGCAGCGCGTGGTTCATCGAGGCGCCGTTCGGGCACGCGGTGCTGCGCCATTACCTGCGCGGCGGACTGGTAGCCCGGTTCAGCCGCGACCGCTATCTGTGGAAGGGCGCCAACCGGACCCGCAGCTTCGCCGAGTTCCGGCTGATGCGCGCGCTGATCGCGCGCAAGCTGCCGGTGCCCAGGCCGATCGCGGCCTGCTACCTGCGCGAGGGGCTGCGCTATCGCGCGGCGATCCTGATGGAGCGGCTGGAAGGCGTGCGTTCGCTGGCCGACCGCGCGCTGGTGGCCGGGCGCGGCGCGCCGTGGGAGGAAGCCGGGCGCCTGATCGCGCGCTTCCACCGCGCCGGGCTGGACCATGCCGACCTCAATGCCCACAACATCCTGTTCGATGCCAACGGCCAGGGCTGGCTGATTGACTTCGACCGCGGCGTGCTGCGCATCCCGGCCACGCGCTGGCGCGAGCGCAACCTGGCCCGGCTGCAGCGTTCGCTGCTCAAGCTGCGCGGCGAGCGCAGCCGCGAAGAGGTCGGCAAGGACTTCGCGCGGCTGCGGCGCGCCTACGACCTGGCCTGGAACCGGGGCTACTGATGGACTGGGCGCTGCGTTTCCAGGGTGTCGGCAATGCGTCGGCAGTGGCGCTGGGTTCGCCGATGGCCACGATCGAGCGCGATGGCCGGCCGTGGCTGACCATCGACTGCGGCGGCGAGGGCCTGAGCAACTACCTGGCGCACTACGGGCGGATGCCGCAGGCGCTGTTCGTCACGCACGTGCACCTGGACCATGTCGGCGGGTTCGAGCGCCTGTTCGTCGACGGCTATTTCTCGGCACGTCGCGGCCAGACGCGCCTGTACGTGCCGGCGCCGGTGGTGCCGTTGCTGCACAAGCGCGTGGCCGACTACCCGAACGTGCTCGCCGAGGGCGGCGCCAACTTCTGGGACGCCTTCCAGCTGGTGCCGGTGGGCGATGCGTTCTGGCACGACGGCGTGCGCCTGGAGGTGTTCCCGGCGCGCCACCACTGGCCGGAGACGGCCTACGGGCTGCGCCTGAAGGGCGCGCTGGTGTGGACCGGCGACACCCGCCCGATTCCGGAAATGCTGGCGCGCTTCGCCGCCGAGGACGAGTGGATCGCACATGACTGCGGCCTTCACGGCAATCCGTCGCATACTGGCGTGGACGACCTGGAGCGGGAGTATCCGCAGGAACTGGTGCGCCGGATGATGCTCTACCACTATGCCAGCGAGGCCGATGCCGAGGCGCTGCGCCGGCGCGGCCATCGCGTCGCCGTGCCCGGCGAGCGGGTACCGCTGCGGACGCCCAGCGCGGAACGGATGGCGGCGCTGTGAACGCGCGGCTGCAGCCCCTGGAACCGCCTCCCGCGACGCCGCACGACCGGCTCGGCCGGCCGTTGCGCGACCTGCGCCTGTCGGTGATCGAGGCCTGCAATTTCCGCTGCGGCTACTGCATGCCGGCCGACCGGGTGCCCGACGACTACGGGTTCGGCGCCGCCGCCCGCCTGGATTTCGGACAGATCGAGACCCTGGTCCGCGGTTTCGTGCGCGTCGGCGTGCGCAAGCTGCGCCTCACCGGCGGCGAGCCGCTGCTGCGCAAGCGCCTGCCGGCGCTGATCGCGCGGCTGGCGCCGATCGCCGGCCTCGACGACATCGCCCTGACCACCAACGGCAGCCTGCTGGCGTCGCAGGCGGCGGCGCTGCGGGCCGCCGGGCTGCACCGGCTCACCATCAGCATGGACGCGCTGGACCCGCAGCGGTTCCGGCAGATGTCCGGCGGCCGCGGCGAGATCGCGCAGGTGCTGGCCGGCATCGAGGCGGCGGTGGCGGCCGGCTTCGGCCCGCTCAAGATCAACTGCGTGGTGCAGCGCGGCGTCAACGAGGACCAGGTGTTGCCGCTGGCCGAGCACTTCCGCGGCAGCGGGCACGTGCTGCGCTTCATCGAGTACATGGACGTGGGCACCTGCAACGACTGGCGCCGCGACCAGGTGGTCGGCTCCGACGAGCTGCGCGCGCGCATCGATGCGCGCTGGCCGCTGCGCAGCCTGCCGGCGCGGCAGCCGGGCGAGGTCGCGACCCGCTATGGATTCGTCGACGGCGGCGGCGAGATCGGCTTCGTCAGCTCGATCTCGCACGCGTTCTGCGGCGACTGCAACCGTGCCCGGGTGTCGGCCGACGGCCACCTCTACACCTGCCTGTTCGCCAGCCGCGGCAACGCGCTGCGGCCGCGGCTGGAGCA
>DNXT01000092.1:0-4747 GCA_003505795.1 Lysobacteraceae bacterium
GATTCACACTCTTTCCCTACACGACGCTCTTCCGATCTCGGCCCGGTCGGAGCCGCGGTCGGCGCCGCCGCCAACGCGGTGCTGTCGCGGCCGCTGGGCGAGATCGGCGCCAGGACCTACCACGTGTCCGGGCCGTGGAAGGACCCGAAGGTCGACGTGGTCGAGCGCAACGACGCGCGCAAGGACCGCAGGGTGGACAGGGCCGGCGGCAACTGAACCACTCGCCGTCATGCCCCGCGCCGGGGCTTTCCGCGGCGGACACGCTCTAGGCGACTTGTGCGCGCCGCCGGCGACCCCCATCCTGAGCCGATGACCGACAACGCACTCTCCCTGGCCGAATCGCGGCTGCTGCTTCCCGCCGGCCTCGATGCCGGCCAACTCGACCGCGCCTTCGGCGCGCTGCTGGGGCCGGGCATCGACTTCGGCGACCTGTACTTCCAGCATTCCCGGCGCGAGAGCTGGAGCGTGGAGGACGGCATCGTCAAGGACGGCGCGCACTCGATCGAGCAGGGCGTGGGCGTGCGCGCGATCGCCGGCGAGAAGACCGGCTTCGCCTATTCCGACGATATCCACCGCGATGCGCTGCGGGTGGCGGCCAATTCGGCCCGCGCGATCTCGCGCGAAGGCGGCGCGTCCAGCGCGCAGGCGCTGGTCCGCGGCGGCGGCCGCGCGCTGTACCCGGCCACCGACCCGGTCGACGGCATGCAGAACGCGGCCAAGGTCGAGGTGCTGCGGCGGCTCGACAAGTACCTGCGCGCGGCCGATCCGCGCGTGCAGCAGGTGATGGTCGGCCTGTCCGGCGGCGTCGACACCGTGCTGGTGGCGCGCAGCGACGGCGTGCTCGCCGCCGACGTGCGTCCGCTGGTGCGCCTGAACGTGCAGGTGATCGTCGAGCACGACGGGCGCCGCGAATCCGGCTATGCCGGCGGCGGTGGCCGCTACGGCTACGAGGAACTGTTCGCCGGCGGCCGTCCGGAGGCGTTCGCGCGCGAGGCGCTGCGCCAGGCGCTGGTCAACCTGGAGGCGATCCCGGCGCCGGCCGGGGTGATGCCGGTGGTGCTGGGCGCGGGCTGGCCCGGCGTGCTGCTGCACGAGGCGGTCGGCCACGGCCTGGAAGGCGACTTCAACCGCAAGGGCACCAGCGTCTACGCCGGCCGCATCGGCGAACGGGTCGCCGCGCCGGGCGTGACCATCGTCGACGACGGCACCCTCGACGGCCGCCGCGGTTCGCTCAACGTCGACGACGAGGGCACCCCGACCCAGTGCACCACGCTGATCGAGGACGGCGTGCTGGTCGGCTACATGCAGGACACGCTCAACGCACGCCTGATGGGCGTCAAGCCGACCGGCAACGGCCGCCGCGAGTCGTTCGCGCACCTGACCATGCCGCGCATGACCAACACCTACATGCTGGCCGGGCGGCACGATCCGCAGGAAATGATCCGCTCGGTGAAGAAGGGCCTGTACGCGGTCAACTTCGGCGGCGGCCAGGTCGACATCACCAGCGGCAAGTACGTGTTCTCGGCGACCGAGGCCTACCTGATCGAGGACGGCAGGATCACCGCGCCGGTGAAGGGCGCCACCCTGATCGGCAACGGCCCGGAAACCATGCAGAAGGTGCGCATGATCGGCAACGACCTGGCGCTGGACGAGGGCGTGGGCGTATGCGGCAAGGACGGCCAGAGCGTGCCGGTCGGGGTCGGCCAGCCGTCGCTGCTGATCGACGGGCTCACCGTCGGCGGGACGCAGGCCTGAAAAACATGGGATTGGGGATTCGGGATTCGGGATTGGGTAGAGCGCAGCTGGCTGCGCTGTGGCCGTCTCGGCAGAGCCCCAGCCGATCGAACTCGGCTCTACGCTTCTTCGAATCCCGAATCCCCAATCCCGAATCCCGGCCCCTTCGCCAGCATCAGCTCGCGCAGCACCTGGTAGATCTCGCGGTAGGCGCGCGGCGGCTTGTTGCGCAGCTTTTCCTCCGTGGCGTTGCGCACCAGCTGGCGCAGGTGCTGGCGGTCGCCGGACGGATACTCGTCCAGCAGCGCGGCCAGCGCGGCGTCGCCCTCGTCGATCAGGCGCTCGCGCCAGTTCTCGACGCGGTGCATCACCGCGACCTCGCGGCGCGAGCTCTCGCTGTTGGCGTCGAGCGCGTCGCGGATGGCTTCCAGCGTCTCATCGTCCTCGCGGCGCATCTGCTTGGCCAGGAACGCCAGCTGGCGCTTGTGGGCGATGTGCGCGGTGATGCGCTTGGCCTCGGCGATGTGCGGCAGCAGGTCCTCGGGGATCGGCAGTCGCTCGAGCTGGGCCGGGGTCAGCGCCACCAGCTTTTCGCCCAGGGCCAGCACTTCCAGCGCCTCGCGCCGGTTCTGGCTGCGGCTGGAGCCAAGGAATTCGCCGGTTTCTTCATCGCGTCCGCGCATCGGACCACCACCCACTGAATTTCAGGAAAATTAGACAGTCCGGCCATGGATGGCCGGGCTCTTGCGAAGGATTCGCACTACTTCGACAGTCCGGCCATGGATGGCCGGGCTCTTGCGAGGGATTCGCACCACTTCGACAGTCCGGCTATGGAAGACCGGGTTCTTGCAGAAGGACTCGCACAACAGGATAAAGCATTGAACGTGATCTCCCCCGATACCCGCGGCGCCGACGACAGCCTGGTCCGCCTGGATGCGCTGACCGACATTTCCCAGCGCCTGCTGCAGCGCGCCCGCGCGCTCGGCGCCAGCCAGGCCGAGGTCAGCTGCAGCGAGGAGCGCGGGCTGGACGTGAACGTGCGCCTGGGCGAGGTCGAGACGGTGGAATCCACCCGCGACCGCGGCATCGCGGTGACCGTCTACTTCGGCAAGCGCAAGGGCAGCGCCAGCACCGCCGACCTGCAGGAATCCAGCCTCGAGGCCACCGTCGCCCAGGCCTGCGCGATCGCGCGCTACACCGAGGACGACGAAGCCGCCGGGCTGGCCGACGCCGGGCTGATGGCCACCGAGTTCCCGGACCTGGACAGCTGGCACCCGTGGACGATCGATGCCGACGCCGCGGTGGACCTGGCGCTGGCCTGCGAGGCCGCCGGCCGCGACGCCGACCCGCGCATCGGCAATTCCGACGGCGCCTCGGTCGGCAGCAGCCAGAGCCTGTCGGTGTACGCCAATTCGCACGGCTTCGTCGGCCGCGAGCGCGGCAGCCACCATTCGATCGGCTGCGCGCTGATCGCCGGCCAGGGCGACGGCATGCAGCGCGACGGCTGGTATTCCAGCGCGCTGGCCAGCGAAGACCTGTGGACGCCGTACGACATCGGCCGGCGCGCGGCCGAGCGTACCGTCGCGCGGCTGCAGCCGCGTTCGCTGCCGACCGGCGAGGTGCCGGTGCTGTTCGCGCCGGAGATCGCCCGTTCGCTGGTCGGGCATCTGCTCGGCGCCGTCTCCGGCGGCGCGCTGTACCGGCGCGCCAGCTTCCTGCTCGACAGCGTCGGCACCCGGCTGTTCCCGGACTGGTTCGCGATCGAGGAGCTGCCGCACCTCCGTCGCGGCCTGCGCTCGGCGGCGTTCGACGGCGAGGGCGTGGCCACGCGCGCGTCGGCGCTGATCGACGGCGGCGTGCTGCAGCGCTACGTGCTGGGCAGCTATTCCGCGCGCAAGCTGGGGCTGCAGACCACCGCCAACGCCGGCGGCGTGCACAACCTGCGGGTGTCGGCCAATGCCGGCGAGCTGGCCTCGATCGTGGCCGGACTGCCGCGCGCGCTGCTGGTCACCGAGCTGATGGGGCAGGGCGTCAACGGCGTCACCGGCGACTATTCGCGCGGCGCCGGCGGCTTCTGGATCGAGAACGGGCAGATCGCCTACCCGGTCGACGGCGTCACCATCGCCGGCAACCTGCGCGAGATGTTCCAGGCGATCGAGGCGGTGGGATCGGACGTCGACGTTCGCTCGCACATCCACATCGGCTCGGTGCTGGTCGGGCGGATGACGGTGGCCGGCGACCAATGACCTCCGTCACGCTTGACAGCGTGTCGGGGCGCATCGACAGTGGCGCCCAGATGCGCTGTCGCATCCCGACAGGCCACGACAAGGACAGAACCCGATGAGCGACTTCGAGAACCTCACCACGCCTCCGCCGCCGGTTGCCGGCGTTCCCAGCGCCGAGGAGAAGCAGTGGGCGCTGTTCGGCCACCTGTCCTCGCTCACCGGGATCTTCACCGGCGGCGTCGGCAACATCGTCGGCCCGCTGGTGATCTGGCTGATCAAGAAGGACAGCCTGCCGTTCGCCGCCGACCAGGCGCGCGAGGCGCTGAACTTCAACATCACCCTGCTGATCGCCGGGGTGGCGCTGTTCCTGCTCACCCTGGTGACGTTCGGCATCGGCGCGATCATCACCGTGCCGGTCGCCGTCATCCTCAGCATCGCCTGGCTGGTGCTGACGATCATCGCCGCGATCAAGGCCAACGAGGGCGTGAGCTACCGCTACCCGTTCACGCTGCGGCTGGTGAAGTAAACCGTCCCGCGCGGCGTCAGAAAGCCCGGCATCGCCGGGCTTTTTTTTGGGGGCGCCGTTCCCGCTCGATGTGGACCAATTCCCAAAAGCCGTGCCGTTGCGGCGGCGGCGCGCCCCTGTGGGAGGGACTTCAGTCCCGACGCTTTGTCGGTACAGCCCGTCGGGACTGAAGTCCCTCCCACAGGGAGCAGGCCCACAGGAAGCAGGGGGCTGCTAGTGCGAGCGTTCCACCGCCAGCCGCGCCAGCGCCGCCAGCGCCGCG
>DNXT01000092.1:4914-5174 GCA_003505795.1 Lysobacteraceae bacterium
GCCAGCGCCGCCAGCGCCGCGGCGTCCTCGCCATAGGGCTGCAGCTGCGCGCGCATGCGCTCGGCCAGTGCCTGCAGGTGCCGCTTGGCGCCGTCCATGCCCAGCAGCGCCGGGAACGTGGATTTGTTCTGCGCGGCGTCCTTGCCGGCGGTCTTGCCGAGCTGCTCGGAGCTGGATTCGACGTCGAGGATGTCGTCGCGCACCTGGAACGCCAGCCCCAGCGCGGCGGCGAACGCGTCCAGCCGCTGCAGGTCGTCCTC